>CACYBL010000065.1 GCA_902772695.1 uncultured Elusimicrobium sp. | reverse complement strand
CCCTTCCAAATAAATGGGAAGCAGCTGCGCATTACTTTTGTCTGCAATCATGGCCGGACCCGGATAAATTTTCATCAGTCCCCCGGTAGTGGTAATGCGCCCTTCCGGGAAAATAACCACCCGTTTGCCCGATTTTACTTCCTCGATAATGGACTTTACAGCCATAGGGTTGGTAGGGTCTATGGGGAAATATTTTACCAAGTGCAAGAAGGGCTTTACCCACCACTTTTGACTGACGTAGGTATCAATGGCAAAATACAAATTGCCGGGAATATAAACCCACAACAGCACCGCATCCAAAAAGGAAGTGTGATTGGCAATAATCAGTGCATTGCCTTTTAAGTTTTTCCAGTGTTCCAACCCGCTGATTTTAACACCGTACACAAAATTCAGTACGCGCGTCATAATCATACGGATAATATGGTGCGGCAAAAGCCCGCAAATGTAAATGGCGGCCAATGCATTGATAAAGGCAATTACACCAAACACCATGGGAATCGTGAGGTGCATGGCCAACAACAACGCACAAAAACCGCTGCCCAATACCATGAAAAGCGAATTGATAATATTGTTAGTGGCAATCACGCGCGAGCGGGTATCTTCAACCGCTAAAAACTGCAACATAGCATTCAAAGGTACCACATAAAGACCGCCGCACACCGCAAAGCCGAGCAAATCAATTGTAATCCGTTTGCCGGCAAACATCATCAAAAACGCTTTGTAATTAACCGGTTCTGCCGGTACTGCGTAGCCGGCTGTGGCAAAAGCCAAATCGGCCAGAAATACCGTCATAATCAACGCACTGACCGGCACGTATTTGCTGGTAATTTCTCCTTTTACCAGGAACTGGCACAACAAAGAACCTAACCCGATACCGCACGAAAACAGCGTAAGTAAAAATGTAAACAAATCCGGCGTGCCGTTTAAAATATCATGTGCCAAAGAAGGCATTTGGGCAATGAGCGCTGTGCCCAACATCCAAAACCAGGAAATCCCCAAAACACATAAGAAGATGTCATGATTTTGCTTGGCGAACGCCATGTTTTTCCACGTGCTGCGTACGAAATTTTTATCTACATGAAGATTTGGGTTGGCCGGTTGGCGGGCGGGAATCAACAAACTGCACAACAACCCCAATACCGCAACTCCTAAAATAATACCGGGTAAACACCACTCGTTAAGTGTGATAATAATTCCGCCGAAAATCGTTCCCTGTAAAATAGCACCGTACGTACCGGCTTCAATAATACCATTCCCGGCAATTAATTGTTTTTTATCCAAAATGTCAGGCAAAATACTGTATTTTACCGGCCCGAAGAAAGCCGATTGCGTACCCATTAAAAACAATACTCCCAGTAACAGCGGAACATTGACTTTGATAAAACCGATCCCGGCCAAACAAACAATCAACACTTCCAAACCTTTGGTGGCTTTGATCAAAATATCTTTGCGAAATTTATCGGCCAATTCCCCTGCCAGTGCCGAAAATAAAAAGAACGGCAACATAAATAATGCCACGGCCAACGAAACCACCACCGATTTGTTCCCCGCGGTCATCGTGGTTACTTTGTAAGTGATAAACGTAGCCATAGCGGTGCGGAAAAAATTATCGTTAAAAGCCCCCAGGTATTGGGTACAAAACAAGGCTAAAAACGAACGGTTAAAAAATGTTTTCAGTAGTGATAACATATTATTTCTCCTCTTGTAATTGGTTGAACCAGTTGCGTAAAATTTGCTCGATAGCGCCGCGGCGAGAGGCCGGTATCTTTTCCGTTAATTGGCACATTAATTTATCGTAACCGGGCCACACGCGGTCAATTAATTGCTGGCCTTTTTTTGTAATACAAATTACATTTTCCCGGCGGGAATTAGGGTTGGTTTTGCGCGTTAACAACCCTAAACGTACCGATTTTTCCACCAGCTTGGTTACATTGCTGGCCGACGCAATCAAATGCGCCGCCGCCTGCACTTGGCTGATACCGTGCCCTTTGTTTTGATAGGCCGCCAACATCAGCAAATTAAATTGCACTGCCGATAAACCATAAACCGACAGGTAATCTTCCGCCTGTGCTTGCAGACGGTTGTGCACCAGTGCCAATACATACACAATGTTTTCATAGCTGCGCCCTTTGGCCGGCACAATACCGTAGGGGCGCAAATCGGTTTTAATAGTTTCCATATAAATAGTTTACTAGTAAATTGTTTATTTGTCAAGTGTTTTTTGGGCCTATGCTATTTCCGGGCCCTGCAAAAACCGGGCTTTCCCATAAAAAAACCCCGGGCTCATAACCCGGGGTTTCTGTAAGTTTTAATAAGATTTTTGAAACTGCTTATTGGTTAGTCGGTGCATGGGGCCCTTCAGCCTTCGCGACAAATGTGCCCCAATCCTCTTGCGGAATTT
>CACYBL010000064.1 GCA_902772695.1 uncultured Elusimicrobium sp. | reverse complement strand
TTAAAAATATAGTGTTAAATAGGTTCATCGTTGCTGTTATTTGCGTATACTCTGCTTCGGTATAGATATTACTAATCGGGTGTGGAATCAGATTTCCGTTTGCGTTCACAGTAGAGATGATATGCCCGGGGATGGTACTAAGTCCGGTAGGGGCCTGCATCTGGGACAACGGAAGAGATACATCTGATGTCGGCACCGGAAAAAGGGGAAATAATTTTTCCTCTAAGGGGGTGGGTAAAGGAATGTTATCTGTTATCCAATTTCTAATATGTTTAATTTCGGATGAGTTGAATCCCTTGGCTAAAAGGACCTGATCGGGCAAGGTGCGCAGATGTTGTTGCAAAGAAGCAAGAGCCTCTGTGGTCTTTTTTATTGGTTTGACAGGTTGTGCCTGTAGAGAAGAAAATAAAGTTAAACTAATGACGGTGAAAATTAATAAATTTCTCATAAAACCTCTTTATAAAGTAACATCTACTCTTATCTAATCAAACTATTATTCCCTTCACAAGGGTCAAAGAGCCTATGTCTCGGGGGGCCAAAAGGCCTAGTTGCAGTATTATAGTTTTGGACAATACGGATTGATTTTATTAGAAAAAAAGATGGATTATTATTGCGAGCAGGAAATCAAAAAAAATCCCTAAACAATGTTTAGGGATTTTTTGATACAAGTGCAGAATTATGAGGGAAGTTCATATTTGCGAGAAGAGGAACTCTTGCTGTAGAAAGTGCCGTCCATTACATCTATGCAGTATGAACCTTCCTTTTTCTTATATTTGAATTTTCCCATGCCGTTTTCTAAACAAGCCAGTTGTTCTAACGGGTATTGTACGCCGTCGGCACGGTCCAGTTGCATGAAAAAACCGGTTCCGGCGTAAGGGCCGGAAATGCGACCCACGGAAATGGAAGGATTTTTCCCTTTTTCCAATTCAATGGACCATTTTTCACCCTTTATTGCTTCCGTGTTATAATATCCCCAACACGGAGAGTTGTTATTTTGGGTACAGTTTACTTTTTGGCCTTTAAAATTAATACTTAAACTTTCAATGGAAGGAGCGTATTTGCCATAGGTCATTTGATACACTTTTTCTGCATGATACAACGAACGTAACAAGCTAATAGCTTCTGCCGCACGGGAACGTTCTATCACTTTTTGATATTCGAACAAAGCAAATGAAACCAAAACGGCGATAACAAGAAGTACCGCTAAAAGTTCTATTAAAGAAAATCCAGTATTTAGAAGAGTTTTTTTCATAGCAAAACCTACAGGAAAATATATATTTAATTATAACAAGATTCTTATCTCGTCTGCAAAAATTTTACCTGGATTTTACGATTAGAACCGGCGGTGTTGTTCCCATTGCCAAGCCGTTTGAATTATGCGGGACAGATTGTAGCGGGGTTGCCAGCCCAATAGGTGGGTAATTTGTGTGTTATCGGCCACTAAACGAGCAGGATCTCCCGGCCTGCGGGGGGAGATAATAACCGGGAAGTCTACCCCGGTAATTTGTTTGACTTCCTTAATCACTTGAGCCACACTGTGGCCGTTTCCACTACCTAGATTGAAGTACCGACTCGTTTGATCTTGTTTCATTTTTTCCAAAGCCAAAATGTGTGCGCGGGCCAAATCGTTTACGTGTATAAAATCGCGGATACACGTTCCATCGTCGGTGGCATAATCATTTCCAAAAACATGTATATGAGGGCGTTTGCCGCAAGCGGCCTGTAAGATAAGGGGAATTAAGTGAGTTTCCGGTGAATGAGACTCGCCAATTTCACCGGAATCGTCAGCCCCTGCTGCATTGAAATAGCGCAATACTGTATATTTTAGACCATAGGTTGATTCAAATTGAGAGAGTATTTTTTCTGTTAACCATTTGGACCGGCCATAAGGATTAAGTGGCTTTTGCGGGTGGTTTTCATTGATGGTTGGAAAGTGCGATTCACCAAAGATAGCTGCAGTAGATGAGAAAACAAAATAGGGGATTTTGTTTTCAGCCATAGACTCCAACAGAAATTTTGTTTGCTCTGTATTGTTTTGATAATATTTATCCGGTTGAAGGACGCTTTCACTTACTTCGGTATAAGCGGCAAAATGCATTACAGCTTCTATAGGATAGCGTGTAAATATACGGCGTAGCAGTGCTTTATCTCCCGCATGACCCAGTTCCAGAGGAAAGCCGGTTACGGCTTCCCGGTGGCCTTTGGATAGATCATCCAAAACAATGGGCTGGTATCCGCTTTGGGCGAGCAGACGTACCGTGTGAGAACCTATATAACCTGCTCCGCCTGTTACTAAAATGTAGTGCATAAGTTACTTAATAACCATACGTAAAGACCAGTGGACCTGGCTTTGTGGTTTGACCACGGAGCAACGGCGAATTGCGTGCGCCAGATATAAATTATCATAGACACCGGTACAAGGCTTTAATACTAAATTATAGTGGCCGTAACAACCACCCTGATTTTTCCATATTCCTAAATAGGGCAATTGCTCTGCGTCATACATATAAATCAATTGCTCGGCAGTATCCGTATGTTCAATACCGCACCAACCGGCTTGATTGGTAGAGGTAAAATAAAATTTCTCACAAGTATGGGATTCCGGCGGTTCCATTTGAGAAAGATCCATCTCTCGGTGTTGAATATCTTTTGTTATCGGATAGGTGTGGGCTGTTCCCCAAGCCCCTAAACGCAACGAAGAATAAGATACACTTACAATGTGTTGTAAGTTTCCCGGAATTAATAATTTGGTATGAACTGTACAGGCCAATACGGCATAAGGCATCCAAATATATTTGAAAGGGAAATCTCCATTGTTTTGCAAAGTGTAATCAAAATGGATCTCGTTATTTTGTAACGTGGTTGTGCGGGAAAGTGCGTAAGGTAAATTGGTACTTTCTACGGTAGCTTGCACGCTGTATCCATTCGGGGAAAATACACTGCTCCAAGGTAATGCCCATATTTCTCCATGGTCAGGGATAATTGTTCCGGTAAAGGGCTCTTGCGGATAAGGGCAGGTTTCCAAAGAAGGGAAAACTTCGGTAAATCCGCCTTCATCACTTGAAGAGAAACTGTTTCCGTACGTTGGAACGGTTATAGTTTCTTCTTGAGGTTGGAACAAAAATTCCCGTCCTGTTCTTTTGGAAACCAAACTAACTAATTTGCAAGCGTATTGAGGAAGAAAAGTTAAACGCAAGGATTCATTCTCCAAAATAGTAGCCGGAAGTCCTTTATAAGTGATAGAAGTTTGCGGCATATGTTCCTCGCTAGTTGTAATAATCGTTTTGGTTATTTTTCTGTAAATTTATCAAACGGAAACGGCATGATTTCTTTTAACAACTTAGTATAAACGATACGTTGCCCTTTGTCTAATACAGCCATGTAAATAGGAGTCTGCGGGGGAAAAAATTCACTCATTACTTGCCGGCATGCCCCACAGGGTGAGCAAAACTTTTCTCCGGGAACTTTTTGAGTAACCAATGCTAATGCCTTAAAACGTCTATGTCCGGCTCCCACAGCGGCAAAAATAGCATTGCGTTCGGCGCACACAGTCAAACCGTAAGAGGAGTTTTCAATGTTTGTGCCGCAAAAAATAGTGTCGTCCGAGGTCAACACAGCAGCTCCTACTTTAAATTTAGAATAGGGCGAATAAGAATTTTCCCGCGCGGTCTGTGCTGCATCTACAAGGCGGGTTATTTCTTGTTTTGTAAGCTGTTTTTTCATACTCTTATTGTATAATAAAGAAAAGAAAAGTCAAATTGAAATTTTATGGGAGTAAATGTATGCGTTGGTGGATAGGCCTAGGTGTTTTGGCAGTATGTGTGTGGTACTTTTGGGGGAATAAACCAGAAATAAAAAATGCGGACCGGCCTGTGCAGACAATCGTGGCTTTTGGCGATAGTTTAACAGCCGGTTATGGAGCCGGCGGAGTGCAAAATTCTTTTCCGGCAGTATTAGAACGTTTGTCAAATAAGAAGGTAATCAACATGGGATTATCCGGGGATACGGCCGATAATGCCCCGACACGTATTGAGGAAGTATTAGCTGCCAGGCCGGATATGGTATTGATAGAATTTGGTGGCAATGACCGCATCCGCGGTTTAGGTCATACGCGGGCGGCAGAAGCAGTAGCCCAAATAGTAGATGCCGTGCAATCGGCGGGGGCTATTGCAGTGATAGTGGATACCGGTGGCCCCCAAATGAATGCTTACAGTGTGGCGTACAAAAAAATAGCTAAAGAAAAACAAGCTATATTTGTTCCCGGTATTTTAAAAGGTATTTTTAATAAATCCGCTTATAAGTCCGATATGGTTCACCCCAATGCGGCCGGGTATGAAATTATTGCCCAACGTATATACAAGGAAATAAAACCGTATTTGTAAATCTGTAGAGTGTTTTGTATGTAAAAGAGCTTGCCTATTAAATGCTTTTTCTCTTTTTTCGTGTTTATTTCGGCCGGTTAAAAATCAATAGAAACAGCTTGACTTTGTTTTTTTTGCTACAATCTTGGTATTCAACCCAGTACAGGAGTACGTATGTTAGAAGAAAAGAACCGTACAAAAGGTTTTACGCTGATAGAATTGTTGGTAGTGGTGTTAATTATCGGGATATTAGCTTCCGTAGCTTTGCCACAATATGAAAAATCCGTTATGAAAAGCCGGTATAGTACACTTATGAATCTTACTAAATCGTTGGCAGAAGCGGAACAAGTTTACTATTTGGCTAATGGAAAGTACACGAACGATTTTGAGGCATTGGCAGTAGAGCCATCAGGTTGTACGTTATCTGAAGATAAAACTACGTGTACTTATTCGTGGGGAAGGTGTGTGTTGGATGTTTTTTCAAACGGACGCGTTGGGTGTGCAAACATTACTTCGCTTCAAAGCGGTTATGTGCAATATTTGGAGAACGCTCCCTATGCAACTTGGGGACGTGCTTGTTGGGATTTAACGAATAATGCAAATAGCAAATATAGTAAACTATGCGAGCAAATGGGAGCCTCTTTTTATGTATCCGCCGGTTGTACGGGCTTTGGAAGCTGCAGGGTATATCGTTTTCGATAAATTTTATTTTATGGGTTCTACTTCGCGTTCGTACCCTTGTGCAGCTACTACGCGGGCTTTAAAAATGCTTCCTACCTTTACGGGTTTGGTGAAAGTAACTTTTCCGTCAATGTCCGGAGCGTCTTTATAGGTGCGGCCAAAGTCCGGGCCGTCTGCAATGGCTTCCAGCGTTGTGCCGATGAGCCGTTTGTTGATTTTATCGATTACACGGCTTTGCACTTCTTCTAATTCACGGGCGCGCTCGTGTTTGATTTCAGCTGGGATTTGTTTCATATCATAAGCGGGGGTTCCTTTTTCGCGGAAATACTCAAATACGCCCATGTTGTCAAATTCGTAATCTGTTACAAATTTTTTCAATTCATTGAAATCTTTTTTTGTTTCTCCGGGGAATCCAACGATAAAATTAGTCCGCAAAGAGATGTCCGGCACTTCTTTTTTTAACATATCTAATGTGCGGCGGATTTGGGTGCCGTCACAATGCCGGTTCATCCGTTTAAGAACCGGGTCCGCAATGTGCTGGAGGGGAATATCCACGTAATGAAAAATTTTATCCGTACTTGCCATAAGACGGGCAACATCCCGTGTCATGCGGTGGGGGTAAGCATACATAATGCGCAGCCTGCCTAATCCGCGGATTTTTAATAGTTTCTCCAAAAGTGGAAGAAATTGCACTTTGCCGTATAAATCTATTCCGTACGAAGTAGTATCTTGGGCGATTAGAGAAATTTCTTTTACCCCATTTTGTGTCATTAAACGTGCTTCACGTACTACTTCTTCCATTGGTTTGGAGCGATATGCCCCGCGGATGAACGGAATCGTGCAATAGGCACAACGGTTGTTGCATCCGTCAGCTATTTTCAAATAGGCCGTATGCGAGGCCGTTAAGCTCATCTTGTAAGGCGGCAAATAAAGGGTTTTGGGGAGGGGTTCTAAAACCATCCCTGGGGTATGGAGGGTGTTTTCAATATCTTCCTGGGCAGCTATGGAAAATAAGGTATCAATTTCCGGGAATTCTTTAGCCAATTTTTCCTTGAATCTTTCTACCAAGCATCCTGTTACGGCTACTTTTTTAACACGTTTTTTCCGTTTTAATTCCAAGGCATAACGAATCTCGTCTTTAGCTTCTTTGACGGCCGAAGCAATAAAACCACAGGTGTTGATGATGATTTCATCGGCTTCGTCCGGCGAGAAAACCATCCGGTGCCCGGCAGCCAACAATCGGGCGGAAAATTCCTCGCTGTTAGTTAAATTTTTAGGGCATCCCAAGCTGATTAAATAAAATTTCATATTAAATAGCCAAATCTTCCGTTGGTTTGGTGCCGGCCTCATTTTCATCGTCATCATCGTGGTTCATTAGAGCAACCCCGAAGGTAAGTACGCCGATACGTCCGATAATCATGGTACCGATAATGATCAGTTTCCCCATCCAAGATAAAGAGGCGGTAATTCCGGTAGAAAGACCGCTAGTACTTAATGCGGCGGACGATTCAAAAACAAGATTAAGGAAAGGCAAATTCTCTGTCCACGTGAGTAAGAAAATACTGGTTAATAGAAACATAGTATAAAGTAAGAAAGTGGACGTGGCCGCGTAGAGACGCATTAACGGTACGCGCCTTCCTAACACCTGCACGCGGGTGCGCAACTGTAGGCGGGTATACATAACAGCCATTACACTAAAGAAAGCAGTCATCTTCATGCCGCCGGCCGTTCCGGACGGAGCTCCGCCCACACTCATTAACACAATAAGTATAAGTAGCGAACAGGAAGATAATAACCCTACGTTTACGGTATGAAAACCGGCTGTAGTCATAGCGGCAATGGATTGGAAACAGGCCTCTCCAAAAGTTAACCCGGGGGTAGTTACAAAAAGCGTCATAGTACCAAATGCCAACATTAGGAAAGTGGCAACCACAATCATTTTGGTTGTCAGCGAGATGGAAGTAGTTTTACGCCGGATAAAATTAAAAACGTCGGTTACTACAATAAACCCCATAGAACCTGCCAGGGTTAAACAAGAGATGACAATCGTAATGGTTTTGCTGTCCACAAAGTTTTCCAAACCGTTGTTCCACAACGCATATCCTGCCGTACAAAAGGCAGATATACTATGAAAAACACTGTACCACAAGGCATTGAGCAATGTGTAATCGTGATGGCGGAAATAATTAAAGAGAAAAACAGTGCCGATACTTTCGGCAATGATGGTAAATACAAAAGCCGAACGCAGAAAAAGTTTAATATCCAACGTTTTGGGTAAAGAAACTTCGGCAGATAGAGATTCCTGTTGATGATGGCGGAGCCGGTGCCGTTCGGAAAAAGACAAATATACAAACGAAGAAAACGTCATGTACCCAAGTCCGCCGATTTGAATCAAAATCAGCACCACTAATTTTCCTAAAAATGTGTAAGAATCGGCAAAATTAACACTTTGTAATCCGGCCGTGGAAACGGCAGCCGCTGCAGTAAACAAATTATCCAGCAAAGAAACAGAGGTAGATGTCATAAACGGGAGAGACAAAATAATCGCTCCGACAAATGTATAAGACAGTACCGTTTGGGCAATGTTTTGATGTGGAGTTAGATGCAACAAAAACAGGGAATATTTGCGCATGGATACTTTCAAAATGTCACGGGTTTTAATCCAGAATTCTTTTGTATTCATATATATTTATATTACATAAAAAGAGCCGCTTGCGCACATAAAAGTGCAATAAGACACCGGAAAAGAGGGTTTTATAGAAGCAGGAGGTGTTTATATGAATAAGTTATTTTTTACTTTGGCAGGATGCTTGCCGTTAAGTGGTTGTGTGGCCACAGTTAGTCCGCCGGAGGGAGTGCAAGTCTCTTATGTGCTTCCCCGGGCGCAGATGGTATATCATCACCCGCGTCGGGTACATTATGTGAAAGCCGTTGTTGTGCCGAAGCGTCCCAGGCCTGCCCCACACCGACATGGCGGGCCGGTGATAATGTATCCTTCCCGTCCGATGCATTTTCGTTAATTGCATTTTGTTCCCCGGCAGTTATAAAACGATAAATTAGCCGGGGAACAAAAATGAACATAAGATGATATTTACAAACACAAAGATATTTACTACAATAATAATGTAATAAGGATTTATTCCCCGATAGCTCAATGGTGGAGCGACCGGCTGTTAACCGGTAGGTTGTAGGTTCGAGTCCTACTCGGGGAGCTTTTAGACAAAGGGCGTTTTTAGGGCGTGAAAACCTTAAAAACGCTCTTTTTTCGTCGGGAAATTATTGTTCTAAATTGCAAACTAAACAAACTAAAAGGGAGTATCGTTGGCAGAGTTTTGGCAGAGCGTGATTATTTTATTTTTGGAAGTTTCTTTACTGCGGAAGTTAAATTAGCGGTTGCAAGATGTGCGTAAATTTCTGTCATTTGGATAGAACTATGGCCCAAAAGTTTGGAAACCCGGTACAAATCAATTCCATTTTGTACTAGGTGGCTTGCAAAGGTGTGGCGCAGTTTATGGATGGTGCAATTAAACGGCAGGCCGGAAGTGGCTTTTAGGTAATAGGCCAAATAGTAAAGAATTATACGGATTTAACCCTGACTTTATAGAATGGGCATCAAAAAATCCCGAAAAACTAAAAAAAATTGTTGACAAGACCAGGCCGGTTTTAGACCTGCCCGGAAACCTCGCCAACAATTCTGTAGGTACGGATAGTACCTACGCTAATAGTATAGTGGATATTCTCCAAAATGTCAAGGCCCAATCCGTCAACCAGGCCGTCAATTCTTTAGGCGAACCAGTAGCCAAAACGGAAGAAGGTGTAAAGAACTTCAATAAATGGTTTAAGGGTAGCAAAGTGGTGGATGAACAAGGATCGCCAATAGTAGTTTATCATGGAACAAGCAAAAATTTTAATGCTTTTGATCCGAATAAAAGGGTGGAATTAACAGGGGCCAATATCAAAGTGCAAGTCTTGGATGATGATAACCCCGAAGCGATTTCGTACTTTGAAAATTTGGATTAGTTATACCAACCCCGGCCCAAATAGCCGGGGTTTTATTATGGCAGTAAATTCGGCAGAGTGCCGACGATATAAATATCCTACTCGGGAGCTTTTAGATAAGGGTTTTTAGGATGA
>CACYBL010000063.1 GCA_902772695.1 uncultured Elusimicrobium sp. | reverse complement strand
CCACCCCCGGAAGGACGCGGATACAACGGCAAATGCAAGCGCTTGGCTGCCGCCACAATAGATTTGACTACCGGGTGTGACACCGAAATCTGCACCGAAGAATAACGTAAACTTGCTTTAAAATCCAGTACCGGTTTACATAACTTCCCATCAATTCTTTTAGTATAGTGCTTGATTGCTTGGTCAAAAGCTTTTTTCATATGCGCAGTTTGTTTGGCAAGTTTTTGCATGCTTAAACTACGGGCTTCCCCAGTAAGCGAACATTTTTCCATAACCACATTGGTCACTTCGCCCCCTTGCACTATACCAAAATTGGCTACTGTCTCTTTATCAATACGCCCCAGTTTCATATGGGCAATAGCATAGCTTGCCACTTCTAAAGCGGAAATTCCCTTCTCCGGGCACGCTCCGGCATGAGCGGCCCGACCCGTAATATGTACAACCACATCATTAACGGCCGGCCCCTGTACGAGCAATTCGTCGGCACCTTCGTTGTCTAAAATAATACCTTCGCGCCCTTTAAGTTTCTTATAATCCAAATTTTTAGATCCATGCATTCCTCGTTCTTCACATAATGTGAAAAGAATTTCCACCGGAGGATGAGCAACCTGTGTTTCTTTCAACGTACGAAGCACTTCTAAAATAATGGCCACCCCGGCTTTATCATCCGCTCCTAAAATAGTGGTTCCATCAGAAACAATACGATCTTTCTTCACAATAGGTTTAATCCCACAACCTGGCTTGACGGTATCCAAGTGAGCCGCTAATACAAATGGTGCGCTTTTTATGGTTCCGGGGAAAAAACCCATCACATTGCCGGGCGCATCACTACCGAACTTACGGCCGGCAGTATCCGTAATCACACGGCAACCGAGTTTCTTTAATTCTGTTGTCACATATTCGTGCATCCGTTTTTCATGAAAAGATTCACTATCCAAACGAACCATCTGCAAAAAAGTGTCTACTAAACGTTTTTGATTTAAAGTCATTTTTTCTCTCCTTTTTCTAAACCGATGCACGCACACCAGTGCCCCGGATTTTTTTCAATTAAAACAGGGGCCTTTTGGCCACACGCAATGCTCGCTTGTCCGCAACGTGGCGCGAACGCACACCTTCCCTGCACCATATGATCCTCATTTCGTTCCGTTAAGGCGGGAGCAAGTGTTTTACCTACCTGTGGCACTGCCGCTAACAAAGCCTGGGTATAAGGGTGAAGCGGATGCTCCAATACCTCTTGGGCAGGAGCGGTTTCCACAATACGTCCCTGATACATTACTGCAATATCATCACATAAAAATCGAGCAACGGCAAAATCATGTGTTACAAACAAAATAGATAATTTACGCGTCTGTTTAATCTGTTTTAATAAATTCAAAATTTGAGCCTGTACAGACACATCCAAGGCGGAAACGGGTTCATCCGCCACTAAAATTTTAGGATCCAATGCCAGGGCTCTGGCAATACAGATACGTTGACGTTGCCCGCCGGAAAACTCATGCGGATAGCGGTCCAAATACACATGAGACAATCCGACGTCTTCCAATAACTGACGCAAAAATTGTTCGCGAGCGGATTTTTCCCGGTATAGACCATGGATATCCAACGGCTCGGCAAGTAACTGACGCACCGTCATACGCGGATCCAAACTACCGTACGGATCCTGATATACCACTTGCATGACACGACGCAATTCCTTCCATTGAGCTTTAGAGAGTTCTGCCACATTTTTTCCTTCTACTAATACAGTTCCTGCCGTGGGTTTTTCTATTCCCAATAATACCTTGCATAGCGTACTTTTTCCGCAACCGGATTCTCCCACCAATCCCAACACATGGTTTGACGGTAATGAAAGCGAAACATTTTGTAAAACAGGGACATCTTCTCCCGCTCCGAACAACCACTTTCGGCGAGTATACGTTTTATACAAATTTTTTATCTCTACACGCAGATTCATATTTGATCTCTCCGGAAACAACGTGTCCAATGTCCGGCCCGATTAGTCAACGGGGGAATCTCGTGACGACATTTTTCCACTGCGTGCGGACAGCGTGGGGCAAACGGACACCCTACCAATTGTTCGCCCGCCACAGGAGGTGTTCCCGCGATGGCGGGTAATCGTTCCAAACGGGTTTTAACAGACGGAAGGGAAGCCAACAACCCTCGTGTGTAAGGGTGGACCGGATTAGCAAACAAATCTGCCGCCGAGGCCTGCTCCATACAAAGCCCACTGTAAAGTACCAACACCTCATCTGCTACTTGGCTGGCTAAAGCTAAATTATGTGTGATAAAGATGACAGACATCCCGGAACTTTGTTGCAATTTTTTAATCAAACGAATGATCTGGGCTTGTATGGTTACATCCAAAGCTGTGGTAGGTTCATCTGCAATCAAAATATCCGGAGATAAAGCAAGTGCCATTGCAATCATGACGCGCTGGCACATCCCGCCGGAAAACTGAAAAGGATATTCTGCAAGACGTTTGCCTGCATCAGCAATTCCCACTTTTTCTAACAGAGAAATGGCCTGCGCAAAGGCCTCTTGTTTAGTGATCTTCCGGTGAGCACGCAACGTTTCGATTAATTGTTCGCCAATCGTCAGCACGGGGTTTAAACTGGCAACCGGGTCTTGAAAAATCATGGAAATCTTTTGCCCGCGGATCTGCCGCAGCTCGGTATCGGGCAAAGTAAGTAAATTTTTCCCTTTATATAAAATTTCGCCGCAACGAACTGCGGCCGCCGGAGGCAACAATTTAAGTAGGGATAATGCATGTACCGTTTTGCCGCTGCCGGATTCCCCCACCACGGCTAAAATGCGTCCGGCCGGCAAATCATACGAAAGCCCTCGTATCACCGGGACCGACCGTTTATCCACCATGAAATCAATTTGCAAATCACGCACTTGCAAAACAGGAGAATTGCTCATATATTTATTATACTAATTTGAGTCCTCCTTCTATACCTCTCGTACAAGCAAGCGTTAATTTGCTAAACTAGTAGTATGAAATTTTTATGGTTAGCCACGGTAATGGCCTTATTATGCGCTTGCTCGCCGGAAAGAACAGTTACTGTTATCCTGCCGGACGGTTTTAAAGTAACCGCCCGGATAGCGGATACGCCGGAAAAGCAGGAAAAAGGGCTCATGTTTGTCACGAAATTGCCCGAAAATGAAGGAATGCTCTTTGTCTTTGACAAAGAAGAGGAACAGATTTTTTGGATGAAAAACACACTGATTGATTTGGACATGGTTTTTATTGGGGCAGATAGGCAAGTAACAACTGTAGCCGAACAAATGCAGCATACATATACCTATACTCCTGATGATGAAATCCCCTACGCGGCCGGATACGGACAATATGTGCTAGAACTGGCCGCCAAAACAGCAGCCCGACACGGAGTAAAACCCGAGGCACAGTTACAATTCATATGGACAGATACAAAATAACAAAATGCCTTATCCTGTTGGTAGGAATCGGGATCTATAACTCTGCCTACGCCCAAGAGACAGAGCCGGCGTCCGCTTGGCAAACGCTTAACCAGGAAGCCAAACGCCATCTTGTTAATCTAATCAACATTGACACTTCACATCCGGAGCCGCAGGAATTAGAAGCCGCCCGCTATCTCTATAAAGAATTTAATAAACACCATATTGATTGGGATATTTTCCGTCCGGATAAAAGTCACGCAAATCTAGTGGCACGTATTAAAGGCAACAACCCCAATGAGAAACCGCTTTTACTGATTTCGCACCTAGACACTGCCCCTGCCGCGGAAGGATGGACATTCCCTCCTACCCGCGCTACAGAAAAAGATGGCAATATTTATGGATTAGGTTCTACAGATGCGAAAAATTATACTTCTATCTATTTAGCTTTAATGACATGGCTCAAAGATCAAAATTTTACACCCAACCGAGATATCATCTTCCTCGCTACTTCCGGTGAAGAAACCGGTAGTGCTACCGGGTTGCAGTGGTTAGGCAATACCCATTGGGACAAAATCTCCCCCGGCTACGCCCTCAATGAAGGGGGTGGAATTATCCACAACGAGGACATTGATATTGTCTTTGCTGAGGCATCTACCAAAATGTATATGGATATCAAAATAACCGCTCATGGTACTGGCGTACATTCTTCCATGCCATTAAATGACAATGCCGTATACTTTTTATCCCAAGCTCTTAATAAAATTTCCGATTACAATCCCCCCGCCCGCTTGACGGCTCCTGCTCGTACTTTCTTTAAGTCGATCATGCCTTTACAGGATGAAGATGGCAAAACTACTATCCAATTTTTACTCAATGGTTCGCCACAACATCAACAGGCCGCGGCACAAATTATGGCGTCCGACCCCTTTTTCCGTACCCAACTACAGGACACGTTAAACCCGACCGTACTGTCAGCCAGTAAGGATACCGGTTCCACAAGCGAAGATGCTTCTGCAATTATCAATGCCCGTTTGTTGCCCGGTTCAGATCCCGATGAATTATTGCGGCAACTTCAGGCTCTTTTTACTCCCCAGGATAACATTTCTTTGGAAATCGT
>CACYBL010000062.1 GCA_902772695.1 uncultured Elusimicrobium sp. | reverse complement strand
GCTTCGTAAACAGATTTCAATAAGGTGATAGCTTGTGTGGCGCGGCTCTTTTCTACTGCTTTTTTATATTGTGGCAGAGCTATGGCAGCTAAAATACCAATAATAAGTACAACCACCAAAAGTTCTATGAGGGTAAACCCTGCCTTGTTAGTGTACCGTCTCGGTGACTGCATAATTGCTCCCTAATTTTACGGAACTACAACAGAGTCAGTATAGCAAATTTTGGGGCAATATCTTTAACGAACAGCCGATCCTGGGAGAATTTGCTTTGTTTTTAAATCGTACACAACATGACGCATCCCATTTACGAGGCAGGAACCTTCCACAAGGGTCTGTCCGTTCCACCATACATGGTCAATATACAATTCAATATACCGGGCATTAGGCAACTGCTCCACCAGGGCTGAATAAGGAAACTTTTTTCGTACATCTTTCTTAAAAAAGATTATTTGTTCATTTTCGTTTCTAAGGATAACAATAGCCACAAATTCATCTTCTTCCAATTCTATAATTTTTTCTCCACCTAAAATCAGTGGGAAGGTGGACCCTTCTATTTCTCTATGAAAGGCAGAAACCAGGGTTTGTAAATACGAATTTTTTGTGGCGTATCCGATGAAGGGAGGTTTGTCGGAAGAAATGGTCAGACCGGTTTGCGGCAGATTTGCCAGAGGCGAAAAAGATTTGCGTGCGACACCCGTAAACGTGCCAACCACTTCACCCGCATTGTTTAAGACGGGGCTGCCGCAAAGTCCCGGCCAGTCCCACCGTTCGCCCGTCATTGGAAATCGTAACGAAATCATTGAATTTTCTCGTAAAGGACTGTCCGTCAAGCGGGATAGTTGCCCATTGCCAAAACCCACCACTTGTAGCGGTTCTTCCAGAGAGGGATCTTGTTTAGCCAGTGTAAGCGGGGTAAGCAAGGGTTCGTCTTCCGGGCGAAATTTCACCAGGGCGATATCGAGCATGCTGGGTGACGTCATTTTTACAATTTCTGCCGGAATGTCTATGGTATTGTTCCCCTGCGTTATACGCGCGGTAAACGTTTTTCCTAGCGTGCCGAAATCATTCTGAGAAGACGCTGCATGTTGGGCAATCACGCCGAAAATTTCTTCTTGGCCGTTATGAGTGGTTTTAAAGACAAAACCGGAAAATATGAGGCCGTTTGGGTTGCCTTTCGGAAAAGCCCGAAAGACGCTTTTGGACACAGGGGAATTTGTCGGTATAAGCGGCCGTGTCCACTGGGTGCGCGTAACCGTTTTAGTTACTTTCTGTGCAACCCCTTTTGTGACGGCCGAGGACACCGCGCGCGACATCTTCCCAACGCCTTGGGCGTGGATCGGCCCGGATACCGTCACAACTAACAATAAAACCAAAGAGAAAATTCGTTTGTTCATACTCTTATTGTAATGTGCGGGGGTGAAAGAAACAAGGGCCAAGAGACCTGGTTTCGTATAGGTCATTTGACCCTATATATAGCATCAGGCATGTAAACATTATTATTGCAAATTCTTCTTTTTTTGTCTTCAATGATTTGCTTTTTTTGTAAATCATATGCCACATAACGTGCGTCCAAAATATTTCCACCCTCTACAAGTGCATGACCGGACCACCATACCTTTTCAATGTATAGCTCAACATACCGGGCATTGGGTAAATTCTCTATAACAGTAGAGTAAGGGAATTTATCATGTATGGCCTTGCGGAAAATGGTTTTGCCATTTTCGTCTTTAAAGGTAATCAAAGAAATAAATTCATCTGGGCGCAAATCAACTATTTTTTGTTCACCCAAGATAAAAGGGAAAGATGCTTTTTCTATATCTCCGTGATACGCATAGACCAACGCTCGCAAATACAAATTGCGGGTGGCAAATCCCGTATAGTGGTCCGGGTCAGGTTTTTTACGTACAAACCCTGTAACGGTGCCGACGACTTCGCCGGCTTCATTTAACACGGGGCTGCCGCATATCCCCGGCCATGAATAGGGGTCTCCTTCCATGGGAAAGCGTAAGGAAAAAAGAGATTTTTCTTGTAAAGGAGTATCGGTTAAAAAAGACAGTTGCTCATCACCAAATCCGACAAATTGCAATAAATCGTTTTGGGTGGGATCTTCTTCGGCCAATACCAGCGGTGTAAGAAGTTTTTCGTCTTCCGGGAGGAATTTAACCAATGCTAAATCGGGCATGCTTAGAGAAGTCATTCCAACAATTGCGGCCGGAATATCTACCACCTGATCATTTTGCATAACGCGGGCAGTAAAAACCATTCCGATTCGTCCGTGGCTGTTGTAGGCAGGCATAGCGTGTTGGGCAATGACTCCAAAAATTTCTTCTTTGCCCCGGTAAGTTGCCTTAAAAATAAAGCCGGATAAGGCGTGCGCATCGGTTTCTCCTTGCGGATAAACACGAAACACGCTTCTAATGAGGTTCGCTTTTGCGGTTTCACGTGCCAGCTG
>CACYBL010000061.1 GCA_902772695.1 uncultured Elusimicrobium sp. | reverse complement strand
CAGCGGAGGGGTACACATGGTAAAAGAAAATGGAAATACAAAGGGATTTACACTCATAGAATTGTTGGTAGTGGTGTTAATTATCGGGATATTAGCAGCTGTTGCTATGCCGCAGTATCAATATGCAGTGGCACGGGCCAAGTATAAACAGGTAGTTGTGTTAGGAAGAGCCTTTCAAAAAGCCCAAAAAATGTATTATTTGGCTAACGGGGAATATGCCCTTAATTTTGACGGGTTATCGTTAGATTTTCCTCCTCCTAACCGTACGGAAACGGGAAGTAACGGGACAATAGTACTGCGTTATAATTGGGGATCTTGTTCTTTTAGAAAACAACATTTGGGGGGAGGGCGATATGAATATGATATGCAATGCTATCCCACCAATGCCCCGACTTTGGAAATTGAATTGGATGATCAGAATACCATGTCTTGCGTGGCCAATATAAATAACAGCCGTCTGAACAAAATATGTCGTTTAGAGACCGGGAAAGAAACGCCGGACAGAGTGGCCTCGGAGCAATATAATTACTACAACTATTAGCTAAAACACACAATTTGCTTTTTGGTTGTACATATAAAAAATCCCCGCCAATCGGCGGGGATTTTGTAAATCATTAACAGAATGACGTTTATACCAGCCCTTGGTCCAGCATGGCATCGGCCACTTTTTTAAAGCCGGCAATGTTTGCTCCTGCCATGTAGTTCCCTTTCATTCCGTGCATTTCTGCCGCTGTTAAACAACTGGCGTGGATACTATTCATAATGCGTTGCAAATAGTTATCCACTTCCTCACGCGTCCAATAAATGCGCATGGAGTTCTGGGTCATTTCCAATCCGGATACGGCCACACCACCTGCGTTAGATGCCTTGCCGGGGGAATATAAGATTCCCGCGGCTTGAAATGCTTCTATGGCTTGCGGCGTACATGGCATGTTGGAACCTTCGCACACGCATTTGCAACCGTTCTTCAAGAGAATTTTGGCATCTTCCCCGTTTAATTCATTTTCGCACGCGGTTGGACAAGCAATATCGCAAGGGATATCCCATGTTTTTTTACCAGCGCGGAATTGGGCTTTTGTAAATTTTTTGGCATATTCTTTTAAGCTGCCGCGGCGTACAAAAACCAATTCTTTTAAGAAAGCAAGCTTTTCTGCATCTACACCGTCTTTATCGTAAATGCTGCCGTCGTAATCCATAAATCCGACCACTTTCCCGCCCAACTGCGTTAGTTTTTCAATAGTATGAATCCCTACGTTACCTGTGCCGGAAATGATACAAGTTTTTCCTTTCACGCTATCTCCCCGGGTGGAAAGCATATTTTGGGTGAAATAGGCCACGCCGTAGCCAGTCGCTTCCGGGCGTAGCAAGCTGCCGCCCCAATTGGGCTTCTTGCCGGTGAAAGTACCGGTAAATACGTTGGTCAACTTTTTATATTGCCCGAACATATACCCGATTTCGCGCGCTCCGCAACCTAAATCTCCGGCGGGAACGTCGGTATGATAGCCAATATGACGATACAGTTCGTTCATAAATGAGTGACAAAAACGCATTACTTCCGCGTCGGATTTGCCGCGGGCATCAAAATCGCTGCCGCCTTTCCCGCCGCCCAACGGCAGGGTGGTTAGACTGTTTTTAAAGGTTTGCTCAAACGCTAAGAACTTGAGTGAATCCTGCGTGACTGTTTCATGAAAGCGGATTCCCCCTTTGTACGGCCCGAGTGCGCTGTTGAATTGTACGCGAAAACCGCGGTTGACATGAATATCTCCCTTGTCATCTTGCCAGGGCACGCGGAAACTGATGATGCGTTCCGGTTCTACCAACCGTTCCAAAATTTTTTCTTTAACGTAAATGGGATTTTGCTCCAGTACCGGGTGCAGGGTACCAACCACTTCCGCTACGGCCTGGTGAAATACTTTTTGGGCCGGATCTTTTTTTTGTTGGGCTTCTAAAAAATCTGCTGTATAAGTATGAATATCCATACGCACTCCTTGTTTGTTGATTGTCTTTTTATTATACTACTTAATTTTATCTCTGGTGATGTCGTTTTTCAAGAATCTTGCTTTTAATTTCCCTTTTTTCTAAAATTTGCTTATCTCGGGCCCGTGTGGAGGAGTGCTCGGGACAAAACGAAACGGCAACAAGAAGATTTTAGAAAGATTAAAAACTATTAGGGAAGGAAAATTGTGAATTTGAAAATAAACAAAAGCTGTAGCCGGCAAAAAGGATTTACACTTATTGAATTACTCGTCGTGGTGTTAATTATCGGAGTGTTGGCTTCGGTAGCGTTGCCACAATACCAAGTATCGGTGGAAAAATCCCGCGCGGTGCGTGCGGTTGCCTTGGGGCGCGCCTTGTTAGATTCACAAGAGCGTTATGCTTTAGCCAACGGTACGAATACGGCCGATATAGATGAGCTGGATGTTGATATTCAATATACTACTAAGTCAATTTTATCCGGCAAGATTTCATACAAGACGTCAAATGCCACTTTTTCCCTTTATACTTCAGGAAATGCGTGCGTTATTGGCGGAGGGGATTGGGCTATTGATTTATATAAGCGTAATGCCTCGCAAACGGGGGTATGTTACGGATATGGCAGAGGCATAGGAGAGCGCGTCTGCAGGGCGCTCGGGCCTAAAGTGGAAGGAAGAACCAGCAGTGCGGGCACGGCTGTGTACGAAATCAAATATTGATTTTTGTTGGGGGCATGAAAATCCAAAATATGTTACACTATACGCAAGAGGTAAGTGTAGAGACTTGCGTATGAAATTAACCGCTAACATGGAAGATTATTTGGAAGCCGTTTCGTTCTGTGCGAACGAAGAGGGCATTGCCCGGGTGAGCGATATCCGTGATATGCTGGGCGTCAAAACCCCCAGCGTAACCGGTGCCATAAGGGCCTTGGCCGAGGCCAAGTATGTCAAACATGAGCCGTACCGGGGTGTGGTTCTTACCTCTAAAGGCCGCCGGGCTGCTGAAGATGTAAAAAAACGTCATGCCATTTTGAGCCGTTTTTTAACGCAAGTTTTGGGTGTAAATCCTAAAACAGCAGATATAGATGCGTGTAAGATGGAGCATGCCGTTAGTAAGGAAACGTTGGAAAAACTTCACACCTATCTACATAAAATTACCGACGGAAAATAACGGGAATATAGCATAACTGGGGTATTCATCCATTTGCCCCCAGGGATGCAGTACATCGCCGTGGGTATATTTATGTTTGCCAGTTAATTTTCGGCAAACATCGGACGAAAAGCCCCCATCTAAATAAATGTCTCGGGCCGAGAGAACTTTTTACCATCCTGTGGAATTAGCCACGGTAACTTATGTGGGTGTTCTCCCTATTTTGGTCCAAATTTCCTATAATATAACTATCCTTAATTATCGGAGTTTTAATCATGGCAAAAAATAAGTATTCCCATACCGTTTTGTTGCCCAAAACGGATTTTCCAATGCGTGCAGGCCTTGCGCAAAAAGAACCTAAAATTTTAGATTTTTGGAAGTCTATTAACTTGTATCAGGCGCTTCTAAAAAAGAATGAACAAGGCAAACATTTTGTACTTCACGATGGCCCTCCGTATGCTAACGGTAAAATTCACATTGGCCACGCATTAGATAAAACGATTAAGGATATTATTTTAAAATCCCGTGCTATGACTGGACACTACACACCTTATGTGCCGGGATGGGATTGCCATGGCTTGCCGATAGAACAGGCGTTGTTAAAGGAACTCAAACAAGATAAAAAGCATATTACGGATGTGCCTGCTTTTCGCAAGCGTGCCCGTGAATTTGCTGCCAAATTTATTGATTTGCAACGACAAGGTTTTAAGCGGTTAGGTGTACAGGCCGATTGGGATAACCCCTATTTGACGATGGATAAACGTTATGAAGGAATTACCGTTGCAGCATTCCTGGATTTAATTGAAAAAGGGTATGTATATAAAGGGCAGAAGACTATTACCTGGTGTCCGCATTGTGAAACGGCCTTGGCAGATGCGGAAACTGAATATAAAGATATCGCTTCTCCTTCCATTTACTTGCGTTTTAAGCTTGTTAAGCCCAATGCTAAAATCTTGGGTGAATTGGATTATTCAAAACCGGTCAGCTTGGCTGTGTGGACGACCACTCCCTGGACGATTCCGGCCAACGTGGCAGCCGCTGTGTCTAATACGGAAGATTATGCAATTTTGAAGGACAATCAGACTGGTGAATATTACATTGTTGCCGCAAAATTGGCTGAAGAATTTCTGAAAAACACGGGTTTGGATTGTTCGCCTGCCGGACAAGTGGCGGGGGAAAAACTGGTAGGAATGAAGTACTACCACCCGCTTACCCATAAAGAAAATCCGGTTATTTGGACAGATTTTGTGACTATGGATGCCGGAGTGGGAGTGGTTCATATTGCTCCTGGCCACGGAGAAGAAGATGCCCAGGCCGGTAAACAGTGGAAATTGGAAACGGTTTGTCCGGTGGATGAAAAAGGTTGCTACACCAAAGATGCCGGTGTATTTGAGGGCATGCCTGTTTTTGAAGCCAATCCGTTGATGGTCAAAAAATT
The DNA here is from genome assembly GCA_902772695.1 of uncultured Elusimicrobium sp. Classification (GTDB taxonomy): domain Bacteria; phylum Elusimicrobiota; class Elusimicrobia; order Elusimicrobiales; family Elusimicrobiaceae; genus Avelusimicrobium. The sequence goes on along the minus strand of CACYBL010000061.1, from coordinate 9,458 downwards.
AGATGAACTTGGCGTGCTCATTAAAGAACAAGAAATTACGCACAGTTATCCGCATTGTTGGCGTTGCCATAATCCGATTATTTTTCGTGCCACGGAACAATGGTTTATGTCCATTGACAAAGACGGGCTTCGCCAAAAATTAATGGATAATTTACAACACGTTAAATTTTATCCTGCCGGCGGACAAGAACGCATGCGCGCTATGATTGGGCTACGGCCGGATTGGTGTTTGTCACGTCAGCGTTTTTGGGGGACTCCGGTAGCGGTGTTATATTGTAAAAAATGCGGTAAGCCGCAGGTGGACCATACCCTTTTTGAATTTATTAAAAAACGTGCTATGGCGGAGGGGTCCGATTTTTGGTTTATAGATCCCGTGGAAAAATTGATGCCGCAAGGATATACATGTTCGTGCGGTAGCCATGATTTTAGAAAAGAAACCGATATCTTGGATGTATGGTTGGATTCAGGGGTGTCTTGGGCGGCTGTCTTGAAAGATCGCGGTTTGGATTTTCCTGCCGATGTTTATTCCGAAGGTTCGGATCAACACCGGGGTTGGTTTCAGAGTTCCTATATCCCATCTTATACGTTGGAAGGAACTGCACCCTTCAAAACCATTTTGACACATGGTATGGTGCTTGACGGACAGGGACGCCCGATGCATAAATCACTGGGTAATGCCGTGGATCCAGAAGATGTTATTAATAAATACGGTGCTGATATTTTACGGTTGTGGGTGTCATTTTCCGACTATCAAGGAGATGTGCGCATCTCTGATGAAATTTTAGGAGGGCCGATTGATACTTATCGCAAGATCCGCAATACAGTACGCTACGCATTGGGTAATTTGTATGATTACGACCCTGCCATTCATCATGTAGCGTCGAAGGATTTAAGCGAGATGGATCAATATATGTTGGGCCGCTTAAATGCGTTGATTGAAGAAGTTCGCAATGGATATGAAGAATTTAACTTCCGCCGGGCCATGCGGGCTATTGCGGATTTTTGTATTTTGGATTTGTCATCTTTTATGTTAGATGCTTCTAAAGACCGCTTATATACACAGGGCGTTTCTGCCGCCACTCGTCGTAGTGCACAGACGGTGTTGGCTGAAATTGTAGTTACCTTGCTACAGTTAGTTGCTCCTGTGTTATCGTTTACGGCGGAGGAAGCTTGGCAAGAATTACGTAAAACTGCGTTGGGGCGCACACTACAACAAAGTGTATTTTTGTCCAATATGCCCGCCAATGCTTCGTTAGTCCCGGATGTAAAATTGGAGGAAAAATGGAACCGTATCCGCCAAATTCGGGAACTTGTACAAAAAACGCTGGAGGAAACGCGTCAGAAGGGAATTGTCGGATCCTCTTTGGAGGCGTGCGTCATTTTCAAAACAGCTGATAAAGCCACCCGGCAGTTTTTGGAAGAAACCAAGAATTTATGGCCGGAAATTGCGATCGTGTCTGCGGTAGAAATTCACGAAGGAGCTACCGATTTGGAAATACAGGTTGTTCATGCCAAAGGGACGAAATGTGCCCGTTGTTGGCAATGGAAGGAAGATGTGGGTACGCACCCGCATGCGGATATTTGTGGCCGCTGTGAAGAAGTCCTTTCAAGAGAAGGATTGACCGTGGAAGAAAATGAAACTGTTTCTGCGTAATATGGGGCAGAAAGCCTTTGCTTGGTGGCGTATACATGCCTGGGAAGTGATGGTCGTGTTGGGACTCTTATTATTAGACCGCACCACTAAAGTGCTTGTGCAACGTTTTCTAGGGCAAGGAGCAATTTCTGTGTTTCCTTTTTTTCAGTTGAATTATGTGCAAAACACGGGAGCTGCTTTTGGAATGATGCAGGGCGGGAACGGCTTGTTGATAGTGGTCATGTTGGCCATTATCGGTTATTTAGTGTATAGCTGGAAAGACCTATGTTCTCAAGGGAAATTGGTTCACTGGGGATGTTTGCTCATTTTAGCAGGTGCGTTGGGCAATCTTTATGATAGAATAACATTAGGGTACGTAGTGGACTTTTTAGATTTTTTAGTGTGGCCTGTGTTTAACGTGGCTGATAGTGCAATTACGGTAGGCGGTTGTTTGTTTGTATTGTCTTTGCTTTGCAAAGGTTTAGGGAAACGGGAGGCAAAATGAAAAAAATAGTAATGGGGTTGGCAATAAGTGGTTTGCTGTTCGCTTGCCATGCTGACAGACGCTTGTTTAAGGAAGCGAAATTGGCTACTTCTCAAGGAAATTTGGTGCAAGCTATTGATATTTATTCCCGCTTGGTTAAACAAGAACCTGAAAACTTTGCCGCTTTCATTAACCGTGGTGTGCTTTGGGAACGTCTCCCGGTTAAAGATGCCCGCGAACGATATTCCAATCGCCAAAAAGCTGCGCAAGATTATCTAAAAGCCATTGAGGCCAATCCGTACAGTGCTGAGGCTTACAATAATTTGGGTGCGTTGTATATTGATATAAAACGTTATTCGGATGCCATAGATTATTTGTCCAGTGCCTTGTCTTTGCAGCCCAATTATTTTACGGCTCGAATGAATCGCGCCATTGTTTCATATCGTACAGGGCGTATAGTGGAAGCTTTGGAAGATTTTAATTTGGCGGCCCGTATTCGTCCTCACGATCCGCTGCTTTTGCTCAACCGGGGGCTTGCGTACTATGATATGGGGCATTACGAATCTGCGGCGGAAGATTTTTCGTATTTAATTCACCTTAATCCCGACAATGCCCGTGCTTATTTGGAACGTGCTAAGGTATTTATCAAAATGGGATATCCCTATAATGCTTATACGGATTTGGAAGAAGCCGTTACAATTAAACCTTCCTACGCGTTGGCCTATTACTATATGGGAGATTTGATGTTCCGAAAGGGTGAGAAAGATATGGCCTTGGGTTTGTTGGTAAAATCCAAAGAATTGGCTAATAAATATGCACCTACATATGATTTAATGGGGGATATGCTAGCCGTGGAAGATCCCACTGCAGCTGTAGCTAACTACATTGTTGCCAAAAAATTGGATCCCAAGAATGCCAAACGGTACGAGTCTAAAATACAGTTGATGCAAAGTGAAGAAGGCCGCGAACGCGTGCAGGCCAACCGGTTCTTCCCACGTTAAAGTATGGAAGAAAACACTGTTAACACTCCTTTTATTTCCTCTGCCCTCCGTCGTTCTTCCGAGGCATATGCTTATCGGTTTTACCTATCGGGCGGGTTGTTTTTCTTGATGCTTTTTTTGCTTTGTTTCCACTACTCTGAAGTCGGATTTTTTATTGTGGTGTTAATCAGTGCTATTTTTTGTGCCGATATTTTTGTTCGTAGTGCTTGGGAAGACCTCTGGCATGGCGAAACAGGTTTTCCCTTGCTAGTAAGCGTAGCGGTATATGCTGGTTTTTTCTATTCCGCTTTACATACTTTCCTAACTCGCCCTATACGGGGGCCCGTTACTGAATTGTATTTATACGTGTCTGCTTTCTTAACCCTTGCTTTGTGGGCACAACGCCGTCGTGTGTGGGAACGCGAGCGGGCCGGAGTGTACATCAAAAAAATAAATGATTTCTTACCCAAGGCCGGGCGTAAATATGACGGACGTCTAGTGCGTAAAGTATTTGCGGATGAACTCATTCCGGGAGATGAAGTTATTGTGCGGCCTGGGGAGCGCCTCCCTTGCGATGGGGTAATTCGCAAAGGGCAAACGGCCATAGATGAGGAACTCATTACCGGTAATATGTTGCCCGCATACAAACGTGTGGGAAATCCGGTATATGCTGGAACGGTTAACAAATCGTCCGATATTTACGTGACCGTTACGAATCCGTTATCTTCTTCCGTTTTGATGGGAATTATGGATGCTGTGCAGCAGAGCGAAAAGCGCCGCAGTACTTTTACTACTGATTTGGATATTTATTCATCCTGTACGTTTTTAGCCGTCGTAGGAGTTTCCATAGCCAACTATGCGGGTGTATTGTATCGGAGTGGATTTGCTTCATGGTGGCAAGAGAGTGGTACTTTGTTGGTGTTTTTATCCCTTTGTACGCCGCTAGGTTTATTATTTGCTGACTTGTTTCCATTCTTTTTTGCTAAACGATCCAGCCAGGCACATGGAATACATATCCAGAATCGGTATGCGTTGGATCAATTGGCAGAAGCGGAGGCGATCTTCTTAGATAAAACAGGCACCTTAACGTATGGCCACTTAACCGTGCATGGGGTGTATCCGTCTGCGTTTGTCAAAGAGCATGAATTAGTGGAAGCGGTAGCTTGTGCCGAGCAACAGGCAAACGGGCCTTTTGCGCAGGCCGTAGCTGCCTATGCTAAAGCCAAACAAATTGTGCCGCCGCCGAATGATTCGTTAGATATGATGCCGGGAACAGGCATTCGGGCTACTTCCCAGGGCCATACGATTTTGGCTGGGCGTTTGCAATGGATTGAAGAACAAGGGGTTCTGTTACCTGCACAAATTTACCAAGAAAAAGAGACGCTTATTTGTGTGGCCAAAGATGGAAAATATCTGGGCTATTTGACGTTGTCAGATGCTTTGCGTCCGGGGGCCAAAGAGGTCATAAATGCATTAAAACAACGAGAAAAATCTCTATTATTGTTGTCCGGAGATAATGAACCGGCGGTTAATGCCGTGGCTGATGAGTTGGGTATTGAAAAACGGAATTCCAACGTACTGCCCAAGACTAAAGCTGAAATTATTGCCAATATGCGGGCTTTGGGCAAGAAGGTGGTCATGGTGGGAGACGGATTTAATGATATTATTGCCTTATTACGGGCCGATGCCGGCATTGCGTTTTCATCCAGTAAAAATGTATATAACAATTGGGTGGATATTTTAATTTCCAGGCGCGATTTATATCCGTTAGTTGAGATGTTGGAAATCCGCCGACGTACACGACACATTAGTCATATGAATGCTGTATTAGCGTTTATATTAAATATGGGTTGGGTAGAATTTTTGTGTTGGCATGGAAAGCAAATGTCAGACTGGCGTTGGACGTTAGGCGGCAGTTTAGCGGTTGTACTATTAATATTTTTCAATTCGATGAGGTTATTAAAATACAATGACAAATAAAGATATTGATTTTGGATACACATCTGATCACGCCCGCAAAAATGCGGATGCTGTGCTACCGCAAATTCAGTGTTGGCCAAACCAATACAAGCGGGATTATGATATCAAGATAGAACTTCCGGAATTTACGTCGGTGTGCCCCAAAACCGGTTTGCCGGACTTCGGTACGATCACTATAGAATATATTCCGGATGAGCTGTGTTTGGAATTAAAATCGCTGAAGTACTACTTGTTAGAATACCGCGATATGGGTATTTTTATGGAAAATATCGCCAATAAAATTCTAGATGATGTGGTAAAAGCTTGCCAACCCAAAAAAGCCACTGTTACCGGAGTTTTTACACCGCGTGGTGGGTTGCGTTCTGTTATTACAGCTAAGTACGAGAAAACAAAATGACAAGTAAAACGCTTTGTGGAATAAGTATTGCTATGGTGGTGGCTTTCTTCGCAGGAGCCGGAATGATGTACTGCTGGAATAGACACCAAATGCGTTTGTTGCAAGACACCTTGTCACAACCGGTAGATTCTGAGTCAATTCCCCGAGCGGACTTCACCCAGGAAACGGTTGCTCTTCCGGATATACAAGAAGTGAACGAGGAGGAAGCACCTGTTATTTCGACGACACCTTCTCACCTTTCCAAAATTGAATTGTCGGATATTCAACAAATTGTCACCCGCTCGGGGGCTGAATTAAAGCCGAAGAAAACGGTAGATATGGAAAATCAGGTTATTCTCCCCGACGGAGCAGAAACCATTTCTTTAGTAGGATCTGTAAAAAAATCGGAAGGAGTTGTAGCATCCGATAGCAAAATTTCTATGATTGACGCTCCAGTAAAAGCTCTTCTAATTAATTCACTAGAAGAATATCGGGAATTTAAGCGTCGGGCGCGTGGGTCTTATCCGCAGGCTGATTTTAATAAGCAGCAAGTGCTGGTGTTGGAATCCACAAGCAATCTGCCCGATAAAGTGTTTGAAATTATTTCTGTTAAAAATGAAAAAGATAAACGGATAGTAACTTATCGGGTAAGTGTGTTCGGCCTTGAGGAAAAGACGAATACCCATAGTGCTTTGTTGATTAAAAAAAGCAATTTGCCACTGGAATTAAAACAGGTGTTATAAAGAATATTCTATTAGAAAAAATCCCCGGACTCACCGGGGATTTTTTATTTCTTGAGAATATTTTCTGATGGTTTGAAGCGGACTTTCTGTTTAGCGGGGACTTGGACTTTTTCCCGCGTCTTGGGATTATGACGGGTTACGGGGCGGGCTGTTTTTAAGTGAAAGGATCCAAAATTGCTGATTACCACTTTCCCATCGCGTTTCAAACCGTGTTTGATAATTTCAAACACGCTGTCCACGGCATTTTTAGCCAATTTTTTATCTAATACTTTCCGGGTTAAGTGCCGGATCACATCATCTTTATTCATTTGTTTCCTTTTTTATAGAAAAAATAAGCCAACATGCTGGCGAGAATGGTGCCAAGATATTGGACTTTTATTTGTTCCCCCGGTTTACAAAACCCATAGCGTGAAGCAGTACGTGGGGTTTAGCCCCTTGGCATACAATCTGCCAAATAGCATCAATGATGGGGGTGGATAATTGATTTTTGCGGGCAATATCGTATACACTTTGCACGGAATTGACCCCTTCGGCAATAGTTCCCACTTCTTTTTTTGCTTCTTCCAATGATAAACCTGCGCCTAATTTTTCGCCCAAACGGCGATTGCGGGAAATGGCAGACATGCCGGTTAAGATAGCATCACCGAATCCGGCCAAACTATATACTGTCCCCGGTTGACCACCCTGGCTGACCAAAATATCGTTCATTTCCTGCAGAGCTTGGGTAATCAAAGCTGCTTTAGCATTTGCTCCATCTCCGATTCCATCAATTACCCCACACCCAATGGCCAACACGTTTTTAATACCGCCTCCATATTCTACTCCGCGGCGGTCTTTGGCTGGCACAACGAGGATAGGATCTCCATTGATAACTTGAGCAACTTGAGCAACTAACTTTTCATCGGCTCCTGCCAACATAATTTTGGTAGGTACATTTTGGGCAACTTCCAACGCAAAACTTGGTCCGGAAAAGGCCAGCACCTTGTCTTTTAAGTGAGGCAATTCTTCTTCTATAATTTCACAAATGGTTTTGAAGGATTTATCTTCAATTCCTTTAGAAGCACTCACTACAGGTACCACGCGTCCGTTTAGTAAAGGTTTTAATTGTTCTCGGCAGAATAGACGGATGGCTTTAGAAGAAATGACAAATACAATTAAGTCCGTATTTTCTACAGCCTGGGCCACATCCGCTGTCAAGCAAATGTTATCGTGTATCTTAAAATTGGGAATATTGGGGTGGCGTCCCATGGTTTTAAGGGCGTTGAGCAAGGTTTCATTATATTCCCACAGCGTAACCGCAAAGCCTTTTTTGGCTAAATGTTGGGCAATTACGCTGCCCCAAATGCCTGCTCCAAAAACGGTAATTTTACGAATGTCCATAATTATTTTCTCTTTTTGGCTCCGTCTTCAAATTTGAGTTCTTTTTGAGCCAACAGACGTTTGATGTTTGGAATATGTTTGTAGATAACAAGGGCTCCGATAGCCGTAACCATCAAATTGACGGAGAACGGATGATTCCCGATAAAGTAGCTGCACAGCGGTAAAACGATACAGGCACAAATGGAACCAATGGAAATACGTCCCCACAGGGCCACGCACACTACGAACGAGGCAAACGCGATGGCGGTTGGTATCGGTAACAACGCGGCAAATACTCCGGCGGAAGTGGCTACACCCTTGCCGCCTCGGAATTTTAAGAAGATGGTCCACATATGTCCTAAAATAGCAATTACACCGCAAGCGATAGCTACCCAATACCATTCCGCGCAAATATGGCGCGCCAAACACACGGGTATAAATCCCTTTAACCCATCAATTAAAAATGTAGAAATACCGGCCCATTTCCCGACAATACGGTACACATTGGCCGCTCCGGGATTTCCTGAACCATGTTGACGGATATCGATTTGCATCACGCGCTTGGCAATGAGGTAACCGGTAGGAACGGACCCCAGGAGATAACTAAATAAAACGAGCAAGGTAACAGTAATCATCATATACATCATTATATTATATTTGGTTGGGTTGAGTATGAGTTTTCAAGAAACAAAGTGGTTTTTTTTGTCTTTTTTATATACACTTATTATATGAAGAAATGGATGATTCCTCTTTATGCAGTTTGTTTGTTGGCGGTTTGCGTGCACGCGCAAGAAGAAACTCCGGCCCGGGTGCGCGAAGATGCTTTTTTGATTCAAAAAGAAATCTCTGTCTGGCGTACAGATCAAGCCGGGGCCAGCAATGTACCGGTTTATTCTTGCCAGGCGCTACGCATTCATCCGCAGTGGTTTCTGACTGCCGCCCACTGTGTTTATCCCGCTTGCAAAGGTACACAACCTTGCACCGTGGAAATTACCTTGGCGCAAGGGGAAATGCGTGAACAGGTGCGTATTTTACATACGTCTGCCGTAAAGAGGGTGTTTATTTACGAAGGGTTTTTCCCGGGGCAAAACCGTATTAGCAGTGTGGATGTGGCCTTAATTAAATTTGATCCGCCATCTTCCCAGTATTTGTTTGAAGCATGGAATGAACAGCAAGGAGAATGGAATAAAATTAGTCGGGCACAATTTGAAAAACAATTGCCCGATAACCCTGAAATAAAAGCCCAACGCAATGCATTTGGGGCTCGGTTGGTGGGAGTAGCCAATTTGTCCAATGCCCGGTTCTTACCTCAGTTGGCTGTTCCGCGGATAAATAACGGGGCTGTAACCTATTTGTTGGATCCATCACATGAAGTGTTTTTTGTAAAGCTATTACGTCATTTTATTTCCCCCGGGTTTGGCGTGCAACGCGGAAACTCCGGCGGAGGAGTCTTTACCGCGCAAGGAGATTTAGTAGGGCTTGTGTCCTCTTTGCTGTACGCTCCGGACGGCAGTGCCTCTTTTCAAAACGAAGCAGGCAAAACGGTGTTAACATTGCAAAACGCCAATGATTACTTTCTTTTTACCGGGTTTAACGGGGCCACATTAAATTTTATTCGCAACCGGGTGCCCGATTTGCGTACGATTGGAGCTGAAAACGGATTTGTTAAACCGACGGAAAAGAATTTCTCTGCCATTATTAAGAGTATTAATGCGTCTTCCATGGCAGTAGAATAATTGGAGAATGATGTGAATTTTTTTCGCCCGGGTTAATCCCGGGCTATTTTTTTGATAAATACATCTGTCAATAAGGTTAATAGAGGTTGTTTTTAAGAAAAGATGTTCTGCCGTTAAGCAAAATTTTTTAAAAGAGCTTGACTTCGTTTTTTTTTTGCTACCATCTT
>CACYBL010000060.1 GCA_902772695.1 uncultured Elusimicrobium sp. | reverse complement strand
TGATGGTGATGCCGACCGCGTGATTGCCTCAGATGAAAAAGGCCGTCAATTAGATGGCGATAATATTATTGCATCTTCGGCGTTGTGTATGAAAGAACAAGGGTTGCTTAATGATAATAAAGCCGTTTTGACTATCATGGCAAATTTGGGTTGTATTAATTATCTAAAAGAGCACGGCGTGGAAGTGGCCCTGACTACGGTAGGGGATAAATATGTATCTGAAGCATTAGAAAAAGAAAATTTATCTATTGGCGGCGAAACTTCCGGTCATATTATTTTCCGTCGGTTTACCAATACAGGAGATGGCGTGTTGTCTGCACTACAATTTTTACAATTTATTAAACGTTCTGGCAAACCGGCCAGTTATTTTACTGATCAATGGAAACGTTATCCTAGCAAGTTAAAAGCGATTACGGTAACGCAAAAACCGCCATTGGATACACTTCCCGGGTTTTTGCCGGCTGTAAAGCAATTGGAAGAAACCATGGCAGGTAAGGGCCGTATTGTTGTGCGTTATAGCGGAACGGAACCGAAATTACGTATTTTGGTGGAGGGAATTGATGAGACCCTGGTGGACCGCGTTATGCAGGAAGTAGAATCTTTGTATAAGAAACAAACGGAGGTGCTAAAATGAGTTTGAAATTAGGAGTTAATATTGACCATGTTGCTACATTGCGTCAAGCCCGCCAAGAGCCGTTTCCGGATCCGGTGGATGCTGCGGCCGTTTGTTTGAGTACGGGAGCTGACTATATTGTAGTGCACTTGCGTAAAGATGCGCGTCATATTAACGAAAAAGATGTATCTTCTTTGTGCAAACATTTTCCCGGTAAAATTCATTTAGAATGTTCTTCGGAGCCAACGATGGAAAAGGCCGCTTTAAAGTATAAACCGTTTTCAGTGTGTATTGTGCCGGAGAAACCGGGAGAAGTAACCACAACCGGGGGCTTGAAGTTCACTCCAGCTGTTGTCAAACGTTTACATCAAATGATTGATCATTTGCATAAAAAACACATTTTGGTCAGTTTATTTATTAGCCCGGATGCCGCCTCTGTCCGTACGGCAGCCAAGTTGGGGGCAGATATAGTAGAACTTTGTACCAAAGCATATAGTGAGGCGTCTTCCGCGGCGTCTTGCCGGGCGGAGCTACAAAATTTAGCTCTTTCCACGTTACTGGCTAATGAACTAGGGTTAAAAGTGCATGCTGGGCACGGGTTGGACTATCATAATGTACTGGCGGTAGCGGATATCGGCGGTATAACTTGTATGAATATTGGATTTTCTATTGTGACTCGTGCATTGTTCGCCGGTTTGCCGACAGCGGTGACAGAAATGAAAGGTTTGCTGTAAGAGGGGGCGTTTATGTGTGGCATTATTGGCTACGTGGGCCAAAAAAATAGCGTTCCTTTTATTATAGACGGATTAAAGAAATTGGAATACCGTGGGTATGATTCTGCCGGGATTTCCATTTTACAGGAAAACGGTACCCTTTCCACGGTTCGTGCAGTGGGGAAAGTGGCTGAACTGGAAAAAGCAGCTTTGCTTTCCAGCCCGAAAGGATGTACCGGTATTGGGCATACGCGTTGGGCTACGCATGGCAAACCCAGTGAAGAAAATTCACACCCACACACAGATTGCAGTGGCGAAATCGTAGTTGTTCACAACGGAATTATTGAAAATTATCTTGTTCTACGAGCCAAGCTGGAATCGCTGGGACACCGTTTCCAAAGCGAAACCGATACGGAAGTAATTGCTCACCTTATTGAAGAAAATTTAAAACATATTCGAACGGGCAAACAGGAAGAACGCCTGCTTAAAGCTGTCCAAAAGACAAATAAAGACATTGCAGGTGCTTTTGCTTATGGGGTGCTTTGGGCACGTACACCCGGGGTTCTTATTGGCGTAAAAAATCAAAGCCCGTTAGTAGTAGGACTTGGCCAGAATGAAAATTTTCTCGCTTCGGATGTGCCCGCTTTTTTGCAACATACGAATAAAGTATTGTTCCTGGAAGAAGGCGAGATTGTTATTTTGCGCCCGGGCAAAGTAACTGTATTGGATAAAATGGGGCAAGAACGTAAAGCCAAATCAATTAAGATCTCGTGGGATCGTCAAACAGCTCAAAAGGGCGGTTATGCTCACTTTATGCTCAAGGAAATCTACGATCAACCGCAGGCTATTGAAGATACCCTTCGTACGGCGCGAGCTGACTTCGGTAAGATTTTGGGATTGGATACGGCCGCCTTACGCGGTTTGCAAAATATTCATATTATTGCCTGCGGTACCGCATATCATGCCGGATTAGTAGGTAAATATTATATTGAACAATTTGCAGGAATTCCGGTTAGCGTGGATTTGGCCAGTGAATATAAGTATCGTACAGTGCCGCATAAAACAAAAACATTAGCTATTGCCATAAGCCAATCGGGAGAAACGGCAGACACGATTGGGGCGGTGAAGAAAGCCAAAGAATTGGGCTTTCGTACGTTGGCTATTTGTAATGTGTTAGGTTCTTCACTTACGCGCATCTGCGACAGTACTTTTTTCACGCATTGTGGTCCGGAAATCAGTGTTGCTTCTACGAAGGCCTTTACCAGCCAGATGACGGCTATGTATGCATTGGCGATTTCGCTGGGGTTGGCCAACGGAAACTTAAGCAAGGCGGCTTTTGATAAGCTGTACCGGGAGCTCATGCGTTTGTCTAAGGCAATGAGCGAGACCGTTAAAATGGAATATACGGTGCGTCATTTAACGCGGAAGATTTATAAAGCGGAGAGATTTATCTTTTTGGGCCGCCATGCCAATTTCCCTATTGCGTTGGAAGGGGCACTAAAACTGAAAGAAGTTTCTTATCGCAGTGCTGAAGGATTTGCCGCAGGCGAAATTAAGCATGGTCCGATTTCTATCATTGATAAGGGTACGCCCGTTTTTATGCTTATGCCACAGGGCAGTTTATTTGAAAAAATGCTTTCTGCCTGCCAAGAATGTCGCGCGCGCGGTGCTTTTGTGGTGGCTGTGACTACTCCGGGTGGAGAAGAACAGATTAAACAGGTAGTTGATAAGGTCATTCTGGTGCCTTCTGTTAGTGAATTTTTACAACCCATACTCAATATTGTTCCCTTGCAATTTTTGGCCTACTGGATTGCCAAGCGGTTAGGGTGTGATATTGATCAGCCGCGTAATTTGGCCAAAAGCGTGACGGTAGAATAATTGTATGAAGAAAATTACCCGCTCTGTCGTCGCACGTTTATTACCGGTGCGTGCCGAAAATGCACATAAAGGGACTTTCGGGCGTGTATTGATAATCGCGGGTTCCCGTACTATGTGCGGCGCAGGGTTGTTGTGTGCTAAAAGTGCTTTGCGAGCAGGAGCCGGGCTTGTGTATTGGGCATTGCCGCAAACCATGCAAGATGCTTTTGCGGCGGCATTACCTGAAGTGATCACGGTGCCTTTGGCCGAAACAACAAACGGAGAAATCGCCGCGGAGGCATGGCCGGAGTTGAAAAATTTTATAGCGGAGGTAAATCCGTCGGTGGTAGTGGCCGGGCCGGGTATGGGAAACAGCCCGCTGCTTGCGATTCTTTTACGGGAAATACAAACCCCGTTACTGGTAGATGCCGACGGCTTAAATGCGGCGGCCCGGTTGCAAATTTTTTCGTATAAACCACCTGTTATTTTTACACCGCACCCCGGGGAAATGGCTCGCTTGTTGCAAATGCCCATCGCTATGAATGATGCCACGCGGGAAGAACAAGCACGGCAACTGGCTGCTAAAATCGGCGGCGTGTGCGTGCTGAAAGGTCACCCTACGCTAGTTAGTATGGATATGTTAAATCACACTTGGTTGTGGCAAAATAGTACCGGTGGACCAGCTTTGGCCAAAGGGGGGAGTGGGGATGTGTTATCCGGCCTTATTGCCGGGCTATGGAGTCAGGCGGGTTCGCAAGGAAAATTTGATGTTATATCTGCCTTTCAAATGGCAGCCTGTGCGGTATATATTCACGGCTTGGCTGGTGATTTGGCCGCTCAACAATTAACAGACTACGGAGTGTTGGCTTCGGACACGGTAGATTATGTGCCTGTGGCAATTAAGAAAATTTTACAGGAGAAAAAATGACAATCTTATATATTATGCTTGTTGTACTGGGAGTTGTGGCCGTTATTGTGTTGGGAACGGTATTATTTTGTATCCATACGGCCAAAAAGGTATTGCATCCGGTTTCTAAACGTAAGCCGTTGGAAGCGTGGCCCGACCAGTTCGGATTGGCCTACGAAAATGTTACTTTTAAAACAGAAGACAAAGTACAGTTAAAGGGATGGTTTATAACGAGTCCGGAAGAATCGGATAAAACGATTATCTTAATGCATGGATGGGGAATGAACCGTTCAGATATCCTAAAAACCACTTATTTTTTACGCGATTTGGGATTTAATTTGTTTTATTTTGACTTTCGTGCGCTTGGGGAAAGCGGTGGGAAAACAAGTTCTATCGGCTATTTGGAACTTAAAGATATCACAGCCGCCATTTCTTTTTTGCGGGAGACCCGCCCGCAGTTTTGTGCCAAAATTGGTTTGTATGGTTTCTCCATGGGGGGAATGGTCGCTTTGTGTGAGGC
>CACYBL010000059.1 GCA_902772695.1 uncultured Elusimicrobium sp. | reverse complement strand
GGTCGGATCATTAGAAAAAGCATTGGCCCCTAAGCTAAACACGATAAACGGTTTTTTAAGTTTTTCTAAAAACCGGTTAATACGAGTTCAATCCGGTTGAAGATTATAGGGGAGTTTTAAACGAATTTGGTCTTGTAACGAAAAAATCACGTGGAAACTCTGTTTGTTAATTTGTTCTACCACTTCTGTTTCGTTACTAAAATCCCACGTCCATAAGTTTTTAATCTCCGGCAACGGAACTATTCGCCCGAATAAAATTTTATAAATAGCATAGGCAATATACGAATTGCCGGTATTGTAGCCAATATTATTCAAAAATACAGGCAAAGAACTACACTCTTGCGGAGTATAAATGAAATTTGAATTAACTAAAAACGGGGAAAAAGCGTTTTTTTCATACAGGGGATAATAATTAACAAAGGGGTTTATTTCCCGTTCCCGTACCGTCCGACGTCAACCGGCATGGGAATCTCTACACCCAGCGGCCCTTCAAAATACATAGTACCGGTTAAGTGGTAATCCAAGGTAGCACTGTTCATGCTGATCAATCCTAACAATTTCCCGGTAAAGGTAGACATAGGCACCATTAAGCGGGCCTTGGCATTTTTCGTGGAATTGGGTTCAATGTGAATGTCTTTAAGAGTGACATGGGCCATAGGGGCGTCGTTGACAGTTAATTCTCCTTCAAAGCGCTTTAGTGTGGCGGGTTGCTTACGATTCAAATTGGTAATAGCAATGACCACGTCAAACCCCATAGAAGTTAAACCGTAATCGGTCAGTTCTACGCTACGTAATGCGTATTTGCAATTCGCTAAATTTTGGGCTTCTTTTACACTGGCACATGCCCCGAGAAGGCCGACGGTAATAAGACAAAGAAATAATTTTTTCATAAATCCTCCGAGAAAACAAATCCTAAAATAATTGTATAATAAAAAGAGCATTATGTGGAGAAAATATGAACCCTTTACAACAAAAAATTTATGACCGTTTTATACGTTATGTTTCCATAGACACTACGAGCGATCCGGAAAGCAAGTCAGTACCCAGTACGGATACCCAGATTTCTTTTGCCCATACGTTGGCGGCGGAAATGCCGCAAGTCGGCTTTCAAGACGTCGAAGTAGATGAATATGGTTTTGTGACCGGTATTTTGCCGGCCAATACAAATAAAAAAGCTCCTGTTATAGGGCTTTTTGCTCACATGGATACGGTAAGTGATTACAACGGGAAAAATATCCATCCAGTCGTACATGCTAATTATGATGGTGGAACGCTGACCATTAATGCTGAAAAAAAGATGTTTCTTTCCCCCCAAACCGCGCCCAATTTGAAATTGTGTATAGGTGATGATATTGTAACAGCCGATGGTAGCACGATTTTAGGTGCGGATGATAAAATCGGGATTGCCGTTATTATGTCTTTGGCGCAATATTTTAAAGAACACCCTGAAATTGAGCATGGCCCTATCAAAGCGGCATTTACCATTGACGAGGAAATCGGGGCCGGTATTAATTATTTTGACGTAAAACGTTTTGCGGCAGATTTTGCCTATACTATTGATGGGGCACTGATGGGAGAGGTGGATTGCGGTAATTTCAATGCCGATTCTTTTACCATCAAAATTGTTGGAAAATCCTGCCATCCTGGTTCTGCCAAGGGTTTCATGGCTAATCCGGTACGTATTGCGGCTGATATTATCTCTTCCTGGCCGGAAAATAAATTGCCAGAAACAACCGAGGGAGAGGAAGGCTTTATTTTGTTTAAAGATATCACCGGAGGTTTAGAAAAGGCCGAGGTACAGGGAATTGTGCGTGAGCATGATTTAACAAAATTTGAGCAATTCAAAAAAGACTTGTTGGATTTGATAGAAGAAAAACGTAGAAAATATCCGGCTGCCAAATTTGAATTGTCCTTCAAGAAGCAATACCGGAACATGCGTGATGTCCTGCGAGAGCGTCCGCAGGCAATGGAATTATTGGAGCAAGCCTTAAAAGAAAATAACATTGATTACCATTTGACACAAGCTCGTGGCGGTACGGATGGTTCCCAATTGTCGTTGCGTGGCTTGCCTACGCCCAATATCTTCGCCGGATACGAAAATCCACACGGTCCGTACGAGTGGATGAGTATGGCTTGGGTAGAAAAGGCATTTCATATATTGGAAAGTATTATTAAAAATGCAGTAAAATAATCTGTGCTATTTGTAGTAAATAAAATCCCTCGGTACAACCCCGAGGGATTTTTAATACACAACATACAAGAATTTCCTGGGATTAAGCCCGGAAAAATCTATGTTAGTAGTGTTCAATAATAAATGGATAAGGACTCTCGTATGTCCCCCGATAAGAAATAATTCCACTCTCGAATGTATCATACCAATATCTTGTATTGGTGGCTCGGTCCACAAAAGATATTTTGTAATTTCGTTCCGTTTCATAAAGTTGTTGTGCATTTAAGTTGTAAATAGTTGCCCAATGGACACAATTTCGTATCCCATAGGCTCTATATACTGCCAAATAACTAACCACTAAAACGACAGGTTCTGTGGAATATATCACTTTATTTTTATCATCTCCAACGAGGTTGTCAATGCCTTGGGGGAGATAAAATACGTCCAGACCGTTTGGTATGCCTCCCAAATTGGCATAGAATTTTTTAGCGAGTTCTACATTTCCTCCCAACGCTTTTGTCCAAGCGGCTAATTCCGCATCATGCCTTTGTTGCGCCTCCCGGGCTATTTTTCGGGCAATGTGTCTTTTTATTTTAGTGTAAAGACTACGATTTTGTGCCATGAGTGGCATGCAAAGAAAAAATAAACATGTTCCAAGGGTTATAAATCGTTTCATATGGTTTCTCCTGATTTCTAAAGATGCTATAAAATTTGTGCATGTGTGACAAGGAATAAAAATTCACAATAACACAAAAAACCCTCCGGTAATATACCGGAGGGTTTCTTCTAAACCTATTTATTTAACACAAGATTGTGTGGCTTGTAAAATAGAAGTGACAGCGGCCAAATTGAGTGCTCTTGTGCCACCATTCTTTTGGACAGCATTTAGTGTTGCGGTTGGAGTCCATTGCGGATGATTTGCTAAAACACGTTTCAGACCTTGTAAGGTACTAATGGCTTTTTGATCTTTTTGTCCGCAAACGCAAGTATTGTACCCTTTCGATATATTCCCCTCATAATTCTGTAAACAAGAAGACAGATGAGAAAGCCCTGCCAAGGAATCCCCAATGGCCTGGAAATCCTTCATGTCTTTCTCTTCCACCCACACCACGGCCGGTTTAGCCGAATCTAACAGATTTTTTGCATCAGAAATTGTCGGGTCTAGTGCCTTGGTTACCGCATTATAGTTGAAACGATAGGATGTTTTAAAACTTTGCGGATTCTCCGGTGGTACTTTGACGAGGATGGAATAATTATCCGGATCAACGGCGGTGGATATATCCCAGGTAATAGCATTTACTGCCGTCGGGTGTTTAGCTTCAATAAACGATTGAAGCGTTTTCCCGTTGGGAAGCATAAAATTTTTTACTTCTTCTAATATAGTTGCTGCCGAAACAGATTGCCCCATCGGTGCATTTTCATCTACTACTTGCACTGGCATGTCTGCTCCATCTGTTCCCAACATCTCGTCTAATTGGGCCTCTTGCTTTTGAGCGGTTTGGGCAGCTTGTTGTTTGGCGAATATGTTAAATTGGGCCGGCAAAATGCTCATAAATCCCAACATGGCGTAGATAGCAGCCAACAGCAGAAGGGCTAAAATCGAACCAACGATTATTTTAGCTGTTTTCCCGGCAGGTTTAACGTCAGCAGCTTTGAGGTCATGTTGCGTATTGATATCATCATCCATTCCTTCAATGTGCAGACGATCCGTTTGCGCCGGTTCCGGCACCATGGGAACAGTCTTAATATCTAAAGCCGCTCCGCGTTTGGCTTTGATGGTGTTTTCTAAAACAATTTGAGAAATAGTTACATCGGTACTAGTAGCTTCTATTTCGGCAGCCGGATTAGCCGGAGCTGGTTCAGTTTTCGTTTCTTCCACTTTTGCACTCGTAACCATTTCCTGTAACTCTATATCATTATCTTTTGCTTTTTTCGTATCTGAAGAGTCTGTTGGGTGATTTTCTGAGGACTTCTCTTCATTTTCAGAAGAGAGAGCTGGTGGTACGAAATCTGAAATTAGATACGTGGAACCTTCTTTAAGTTCTATTTCAGTTAAATCATTAGGATTCGTTGTAGTTTTTTCGGCATCAGCCATTTTCTGCATAACAGCATCTTCCAAAGAAGGGAGGTTTGTATCTTTGGCCGAATTATCTTTTTCTGCAGAATTAGCGGAAGGCGTTGCGTTTACAGCTGCGTTGGCATTGGCT
>CACYBL010000058.1 GCA_902772695.1 uncultured Elusimicrobium sp. | reverse complement strand
TTATTGAAAATAAAAGGTTATAAAATTGCCCACCCTTGCTAATCAAAACACCCCAAATTAATTTTGGGGTGTTTTTTGTAGATTCTCTAACGGAAATATGTTACCGGGCAGCTACATTATCAAACAATTCTACCAGTTCCATATGTCCTTTTTCTTGGGCAATATCACGGGCTGTTTTACCGGATTTGTTGGCAGACATAATATCTATATTATTTGCCTCATACACGCCCAGTAAGAATTTAACAATCTCCACATTCCCTTCTGCGGTAGCATACATGAGCGGATCATTTCCTGCAAAATCCTTTTGGAATACGCCTCCCGGCCAATCTTCAACCAAACGGCGTAAAATTTTGGTTTGTCCACCGCTGGCGGCCCAGTGAATGGCGGTAGCTCCGTTTTGATCAGTAACGGTTATGTTGGCTCCGGCGCGACGTAACAGTTGCACCATGAAGGTATGCTTGTTGTAAGCCGCCCACATCAGAGCCGTCATACCGGAATTATCCTGGGCATTCTTGTCAGCTCCTTTATCAAGCAAGAAGGACACGATTCTTTGATAATTCACATAACCTATTTTGTAAAAGGCATCAGAATCAGCCCGGGCCGTAGCAATAAGGGCCGTGGCACCGTCCAAGGCGCGGCTATGTTTGCCATCTAATTGTACAAGACCCTGTTTATAGAGGGTTTTGACCCAATCATAATTGCCATCATAGGCCAATTCAATAAATCTGTCCTGTGTACGGACATCTACCGCAGATGCCGATTCGGCTGCTCTGGCAGCTTTGTACATAACAACGTCTTGCAACGACGTGTTTTCGGCTCCGGCTAGTGATGGGAGCAAAACAACGGCAAATAAAGTCCCCAATGTTAAATAATGTCGCATATGTCCTCCTTTGTATAAGTAGTGCTACTACACGGTAATAATATAGATAAAAATAGATATAATTTCAAGGGACAAAAGACCTAAATAGAAATAGGCCCTTTGCCTTATATGCATCAAAGTCCCTACCATTTACGAGGTAGGGACTTTGATATTTGTAAAGCTCAAACTATTTGAGTAGGGCTTTTCTGGAAAGACGTACCTTTCCGTTGTTGTCAATTTCCACGCATTTTACTTCTACAATGTCGCCGATGTGCAAGACATCTTCAACTTTATTAATGCGGTGTTTTTCAATCTCGGAAATGTGTAACAATCCGTCTTTGCCGGGCAGAATTTCTACAAACGCGCCAAAGGGTTGGATAGAAACCACTTTGCCTTTGTAAATTTTATTGACCTCGGCTTCTGCCGTCATCATTTCGATTTCAGCTTTAGCTTGGTCAAGTTTATCTGCATTGGCGGCGGCAATAATTACTGTACCGTCTTCTTCAATGTCAATTTTAGTATCGGTCGTTTCAGTAATACGTTTAATGTTTTTACCGCCGGGGCCGATAAGTGCACCGATTTTATCTACCGGGATGCGCAGTTTATAAATCACCGGCGCAAAGCGGGAGATTTCTTTTTTCGGTTCGGCAATGGTTTTTTCCATATGGTCCATGATGAACATACGGCCTTTAGTTGCTTGGGCAATGGCTTGGCGTAACACATCCAACGGGATACCCGTTTTGAGTTTTACATCCATTTGGAAGGCGGTAATACCTTTGCGGGAACCGGTCAGTTTAAAGTCCATGTCCCCCAAGTGGTCTTCCAAACCCATAATGTCGGAGAGTACTACAAATTTCCCCTCTCCGCTAATGGCACCCATGGCAATACCGGAACAAGCCGATTTCATAGGTACGCCTGCATCAAAAAGTGCTAGAGAACCACCACAAACGCTCGCCATGGAAGAAGAACCGTTAGATTCCATAATATCGGAAACGACACGGATTGTATACGGGAAGTCCGCTTCGCTGGGGATGAGCGGCAACAGAGCGCGGCGGGCTAATTCCCCATGTCCGATTTCACGACGGCCCGGAGAGCGGTCCGGCTTACATTCACCAGTGGCAAAGCCCGGGAAGTTGTAATGCAACATGAAACGTTCGTAGGTGGTATCGTCCAATCCTTCTACCATTTGTTGGTCATCTGCTGTGCCTAAAGTGGCCACAGCTAACGATTGGGTTTGCCCACGAGTAAACAAAGCAGAACCGTGTGCGCGGGGCAATAATCCTACCATGGAACTTAACGGACGAATCTCATCCGGTTTGCGGCCATCCACACGTACCCCTTCATGGAGTACCATAGCGCGGGATTCTTCGTACATGATGTTTTCCAAAGCAATTCCGGCATAAATAGCTGCATTATCCGCATAAGTAGCGGTTAACTCTTCCGTGAAGGATTTTTTTAGTTCGGCTACTTGTTTATCACGGGTTTGTTTATCACTAAATGCGTGTAAAATTTGTTTGGCAGTTTCGCGGAATTTACCGTTAGCTAAGTCCGTTACTTCTTGCGGCAATTTTTCTACCACATATTCAAATTTCGGTTTGCCGGCAAGTTCACGCAATTTAAGTTGTGCGTCGCACATTTTATCAATTTCCGGTTTGGCGGTTTCCATCGCTTTAATGATGGCTTCCTCTTCTACTTCTTTAGCACCGCCTTCTACCATTAACAACCCTTGCTTAGAACCGGCAATAACCAAGTCCATATCACATTCTTCTTGTTCTTTCTTGGTGGGGTTAACGATATATTGCCCATCTTTGCGGCCGATACGTACAGCGGCTACCGGCTCGTTAAACGGGATGTTGGAAATGACAAGCGCTGCGGAAGATGCAAATACGGATAAAATATCCGCATCATGCAATTCGTCGCTGGATACGACCATCGCGGTGACGTTGGTTTCGCAAGCAAAACCTTCCGGGAAGATCGGGCGCAGTGTGCGGTCAATAATACGGGACGAAAGAGTTTCTTTTTTGCTTGCTTTCCCTTCGCGTTTAAAAAAACCGCCGGGGATTTTTCCCGCGGCATACGTTCTTTCTTTATAGTTGACTGTCAAGGGCATAAAATCAGAAATGCCCGGTTTTTGCTCTTTGGTGGAAACGGCGGTAGCGAGTACCATGGTATCGCCCAACGTAGCCATAACGGCTCCGTCGGATTGTTTAGCGATTAAACCGGTTTGCAATTTAATCGTTTGGCCGCCAATATTGACTTCCACATTTTGGATGTCAAATTTGTGGTTAAAATTTTCCATTTGTATTCCCTATTTTCTTAATTTAAGTTCTTTGGTAACGGACTGATATCTTTCAAAATCAGAACGTTTCAAATAAGCCAGTAGGCGTTTGCGTTGACCGACGAGTTTATTTAGGCCTCTTTCGGCTGCGAAATCTTTCCGATTGGCTCTAAGGTGGTCAGAGATGTACTGGATGCGTTCCGTGATCAGCGCAATTTGCACAGCGGCAGAGCCGGTATCGTTGGCGCTGGATTGGAATTTACTGATGATGTCTTTTCTGTCTTTAATGGAAAGTACCATTTTTTTTTACACTTAGGTTGAAAACTGCTAACCAAGCACTCTTTATCCGAAGGAGTACCGAGCCAAAGTCCAACCTTCTCCTATTTTTAATATATGTTTTGTACCTTTTTGTACAGATTCATTATAACAAATTTATAGGCCTCCGTATAGTTGTAAATATTGAAGATGAACTTTTATTTGCATTTTCTTGGCAAGGATTGTCTCATCCTTATGGCCTCTTTAATGGGCGGGTCATCAGGATGCTTTTTCGTACGCCTATAATACTCGTAGGCTAGTTTCACTTCTTCCTGATTAGAAGCGTGTGTGCTAGGGAACCGGTTGTGTCCAGTCACAAACTCTTGCAACCTAATCAAAAAATCCGCGTTGGTCTGTTGGTCATCATATTTACACTTGGTTAACGTAGCACTATGCAACTCTATGGCTTTTTGAATAGACGGGTCATCAGGATATCTTTTCTTACGACTATAATACTCGTAGGCTAGTTTCCCTTCTTCCTGATTAGAAGCGTATGCACTAGGGAACCGGTTGTGTCCAGTCACAAACTCTTGCAACCTAGTCAAAAAATTTGCGTTGGTCTGTTGGATATCATATTTGTGCTTGGTGAGCGTAGCACTATGCAACTCTATGGCTTTTTTAATAGATGGGTTATCAGGATTCCTTTTCGTACGCCTATAATATCCATTGGCTAGATTCACTTCTTTCGGATCGAAAGAGGATGTGCTAGGGAACCGGTTGTGTCTAGTCACAAACTCTTGCAACCTAGTCAAAAAATCTACGTTGGCCTGTTGGATATTATATTTGTACTGGGTGAGTGTCTCATTACGTTTCTTTATGGCTTTTTGAATAGACGGATCATCAGGATGTTGTCTCTTACGATTATAATACTCGTTGGCCAGTGTCACTTCTTCCGGATCGGAAGCGAATGCGCTAGGGAACCGGTTGTGTCTGTCCACAAACTCTTGCAACCTAGTCAAAAGATCCGCGTTGGCCTGTTGGGCATCATATTTACACTTGGTGAGCGTAGCACTATGCAACTCTATGGCTTTTTGAATAGACGGGTCATCAGAATATCTTTTCGTACGATGATAATACGCGTTGGCTAGTTTTACTTCTTCCGGATCGGAAGCGTATCCGCCAGGGAACCGGTTGTGTCTAGTTGCAAACTCTTGCAACCTAGTCAAAAGATCTGCGTTGGCCTGTTGGGCATTATATTTACACTTGGTGAGCGTAGCACTACGCAACTCTATGGCTTTTTGAATAGACGGATCATCAGGATGGTTTCTCTTACGATTATAATACTCGTTGGCTAGTGCCACTTCTTCCGGCTCGGAAGTGCATGTGCTAGGGAACCGGTTGTCTCTAGTCACAAACTCTTGCAACCTTTTCAGGAAATCTTTGTTAGCATCACTTGCGGGGTTATACAAACTGATTACAATATCTCGCACCGGCAAGAGCTCGTCGCGATTATGTTTAATATAGCTTATCCACGTCACAAATCTTTTTTCAATTTCTGAAGGAGCTCCCCCGTGTGTATATATGTACAGTTCAAGTGAAATTATTTTTAAATAATGATGTAAGGGGGCGGTTCCTCTACCTCTACCTCCCATCACAAAATTCCACGGGAAATCCGTTATTGCTAGGCCTTTTTTTTCAAGCGCCATAAGCAACTGACGTTCAAATTCTTTTTCGCAGTCAAACGCACCATCTTCTTGTTGTTTCGGTATGATTTGCCCTTGATCCCCACGGGTGAAAAAGATTTTATCTGTTTCTTTAACGGCACGTCTTACTGCTCTAATTTGTGCCGGATTTAATTTGGTAGATAAATTATCTATCGGGTAATAGGCTTTTAATAAATCGCCCAAGCTAATGAATCGGCCTTCTTCTATAGAAATTAAGTCAGCAGGGGTGGTATTGCCGTGGAATGGAGTGTGCAACTCGGCGACAGTGGATACTCGTTCAACCATGGAAGGTAGGGTTGGCAAAGGCGTTTCTACCGTTATGACTTTATTACGCACACGAGGTGGTAATGAAACAGTCGGGATTTCCTTTACTAATATGGCAGGATGTACATACGAACAATTCTTCCCAATGCTCTTTTTGGCGCCTTCTATTATCTTGTTTTGAGCAAAAACAACCTCATTAGCTGTAACTAGTGTTAGAAAAGTAAGAATAAAAAAACGATACCATAAATATTTGTTTGTCATAGAATAAATTTCCGTATGTGTTCCAATTCCTGATGTAAAAAATAAAGATTACGGTGCTGTTGATTCCTTTTGCATGGCCCGATACTGTTTGTATGAGGGCGTCGTTTCTCGTAACTCTTTAGCTTGTATGATAAAAGGATCCTTGGAATATAGTCTCTTCCGGCGATGGTATTCTTTGTACAAGTCCTGTTCATGGCGAAGAATAGCAGAAGATCTTGGGAAGTACCCTTTTTCTTTTACAAAGGATTCAAGTTCTTCATAGAATTCTTGGTTGTTAAGCAACTTAAGACTTGGGTTTTTTCGTAGTAAGATGAAAGACCGTCTGCGCAAAGTGTTCATTTGTATAACAGAGGGATCTTGCGGATAAAGCTCTTTGCATTTTTTGTATCTTGTAGCCAATGTTTGTTCAACCTTACTAGGTGCTTGTCGACTTGGAAAATATCCTTTTTCTTTTACAAAGTTTGCTATTTGCTCATGTAATTTCTTATTATTCTGTTCCACGCGAAATTGTTCGTAAGAAGGGGTGGTTTCTACTAAAGCGACCAGTTGTTGTACAGAAGGATCTTGCGGATAATGTTTTTTCCGTCTGTTGTATTCGAAAGTAAAACTTTTGTGAGGATAATCAGGCAAATGAAGATTGGGAAGATATCCATTTTCTTGCACAAAAGTTTTTACCCTGTCATAAAACATCTTATTATCTTGGGCCAATGCTAATTGATGACGAGAAGGCGTTTCTTCCATAAGGATAATTGCTTGTTGTATGGACGGGTCCCAACGATATTTACGGCTGCGTAGCATATATTGGCGGTACAATTCCTGTTCAGTTGGATCCGAGGAACGTCTGTCAGGGTAGTACCCATGGAAGGTAATAAACTGCTCAAATTGTTCATAGAATTGTTTATTATCTTGTTCTTGTTTAAATTGTCGTTTAACAGGGGTATTTGCTTGCATTTCGCTGATTAATTGTATATACGGATCCTGAGAATAATTTTGTTTTCGGGCTGAATAAGCAGCAGCCAATTGTTCTTCTTCCGGGTCTTCAGAAGGCCTGTTGGGAAGATAGCCATTATCTTCAACAAATTGCTTGTATCGTTCATATAAATTTTGATTGCTTTGTGCTATTTTAAATTTTTGCCAGGACAAAGTATTTTTTTTCAATATGATCGTTTGTTGAATGTATGAATCATCTGCGTGATCCCGTTTCCGATTTTCAAAATCGTTTGCTAATACTTGTCCGTACGGTATAGGGTCGGCTACGCTGGGGAAGTAACCGTTGGTTTCTATAAATTTTATAATTTCTTCATAGAATTGCTTATGCGTCAAGAGAGACGCTGACGATCGCTTTCGATATTTTTCAAATAAGGTATTTACCAAAGATTGTATGGCTTCTGTTCCGGAGCCATGCCGGACGTGGGAAATCCATATTCCTAATTGTGCCTCTGCTAAGTTTGCAGCATTTATGGATGGAACCGTATTGTTGACCAGTATGAACAATTCCAGTGAAGTTGTTTTTAAATAATGATGGAAAGGGAAGGAAATATGACCGTATCCTCCTTTTAGTATAAAATTCATGTGTCCAGGAATAAGAACTGAATTATTTTCTTTTAACACATTCTCCAATTGTCGTATGAATTCTTCTTCATAATTCCAAATTTTATCATCCGATTTGCGGTGAATGGTTTTACCACGTGAATCGGTAGAAAAAAAGGCATTGTCGGTTCTGGTGATTGCCTGTTGTACGATCTCTATTTGTTCGGGGGTTAATTTTTTAAATGCAGAATTTTTCCAATCCGGGTAATGGATAGCTAATAGTTGCTCCATAGTAAATACGCGATTCGGAATTGAAATCTGCCATTTGACAGGTAAAGGTTTTGCCAGAATAATTCCTTCTTTAACTCGTCGAGAGAGCGGAGGTACAGGCGTAGTAGTGGTTAAAGAAGATATTCTTGAATTTACAGGCAGGCGTTTTGCACGCGCAGCTTTCGTTGCGGGTCGTACAGTTGATAAAGGTTTTTTGGGTTGGGCAAAAACAGTATTTCCCCCCAATAAGAACGTGATGAAGATAAGAGTTGCTTTATACCAAAAATATTTCCTGAACATAATACATTCTTTAATTTTGCAATAAAGTAATACTAAACATATTTTATAAAATTGAGACGAAATTTAATTTTGTATCCTCAAAACTATAATGTAAATGAAATCATATCCTGATCTAAGTATCGCTTGAATAACCAGCGATACAAGTGAATAATTTGATGTGGTTTCTTCCCCTTAACAAGTTCGTGCGCATCGACATAGAGAGAGTAAGCGATTCCTACTTCTTGCGTGTTGGGTTGTCTGATTTTCTCAATATGCATATGTAGGCGTCCATTTAATGTTTTGGAAGTCGGTTTAGAATTTTGAATGGCAAATTCATGTAAACCCATACGAATTTGAAATCCGGGCGGAATAAGTTGCTCAAACACTTCATTGATATCTTGTTGGGTAATGCCTTTATGTAAAACAACACCGGACACACGAGCACGATTATTGGTAACAACAAAAATGTGATGATTGTTAAGTGTAGTAACGTTGGGTACCTGTTCAATTTTAATACCTATTTTTTCAATAGTAAAAGAGAAATCTTTAGCTCTGGGCAAACGTGGATTATCCCCAAGATAGGCAAAGTGAATAAATGTCTTCTGTTCTACTTGCTCAACGGGAATGTTTGACAGCAATTTTAAAGTTTCGTATGTCCAATCGTCTATTGTACTACTGGAGGCATTTGAACGGATGGCTTCCAATGCTAAGTTGGTAGCGTTATCCTGAATTCCAAATTCGTAATTTTGATATAACCACTGCGGAAAAGACTCTGCCAACTCCCATGATTCCGGTATCATAAAAGCACATGAATGGTATTCTTCTAACGGCACCCGTCCGTACGAAGGGATAATTACCTGAGCTGTTTTAAGCTCAACCTGTTGTAAAAGTTTTGTAGAAATATTCGGCGAACGTATTTGTTGTGGCAGGCGAGCAGCTGGTTTAGGGAGTTGACCGTAAACCATTACACTCTGACACAAACAGCATGTCAGCATTATTAATTTTAAAAATGTTTGAAGCATTTTGTGTATGCGCATTTCAAACGAGTCTAGTTATATTGTCATAAGCAAAGGGGGCACCCGTATGGAAACGGGTGCCGGGTGTGTAGTAGGAGATTACACATTACTAGGGAATAAATTACAAATTATTTCCTGCTCCAGTGCATCAACTTCCTCTTGAGTGGCTTGATACCAATCGGCGAAATTATCATTAATATCCGCAAATGCACACAACAAACATTTGCAACGTTGTGCCTGGCTTTGTCGGGTCTTTTGTAACTGAGTCATATTAGTTTCCCCCTTGGCCGCTTTAATTTTGTTTCTCATACTAAAATCATAGTGCTTTTCGGCGGTAACAACCAGGGCCTTTGGCTCTACCTTGGGGTGAAATTTGGACCTACTTTTTTACAAGGTGTAGACCTACAAGTAAATGCGGTAAGACCTAACTAAAAATGGGAAAAAAGGCCTATCTTTTTGCTATACTTCTTTATATGTTAGATGAGATTTTGCACCGTGTTGAAACGGCTCATACCTTAACTAAAAATGAAATTGTAGATTTACTTACGCAAACAGATACGCAAGCACTGTTTGAGGCGGCAGATCGTGTTAGGCAACAATTTGTTGGAGATGGCGTTTATTTGCGTGCGCTTATTGAATTTTCCAATCATTGCAAAAACAACTGTTTGTATTGTGGTATCCGCGCAAGTAATTCTCACATTCCGCGTTATCGCTTAACTCAAAACCAAATTGTGTTGACGGCGCAAAAAGCCGCCGGATTTGGATATAAAACCATTGTGTTGCAATCTGGAGAAGATGTTTGGTTTGACACAGATAAATTGTGTGACATTATCCGCGAAATTAAAAAATTAGATGTTGCTGTTACTCTAAGTGTCGGAGAAAAAAAACGTGAGGAATATGCCGCTTATCGTCAAGCCGGTGCTGACCGTTATCTGTTGCGCATTGAAACAACCGATAAAAATTTATACGAAAAATTAGATCCGGGGATGAGTTGGGATAACCGGGTGCGTTGTTTGCAAGATTTGAAAGAATTGGGGTATGAGGTTGGCTCCGGTTCGTTGGTAGGATTACCCGGGCAAACTTTGGAAAGTCTGGCAGATGATTTATTATTCTTTCAAAAATTGCCGGTAGATATGGCTGGAATCGGACCATTTATTCCGCATCCGCAAACACCGCTGGCTGGCGAAAAATCCGATGGGCATTTTGAGTTGGCTTTAAAGATGATGGCAGTCATGCGGTTACTGTTGCCGGACATCAATATCCCGGCCACCACCGCGATGGAAACACTACATCCGCAAGGGCGGCTTCTTGCGCTCCAATCGGGAGCGAACGTAGTAATGCCGAATACAACCGATACCGAATTTCGTCCGTTTTATGAATTATATCCCGGCAAGATTTGTTTGGGAGATTCCGCTGAAAAATGTCGGGGTTGTGTAGAAGAAAAAATTAAATCCATTGGGCGCTACATAGCATCCGGTAAAGGTTCTCGCGGCGATTACCTAAAGGAAAAATAATTTTTCTTAACGGCGAGGTACACCCCCGGCACAACTGTGGTTGTATTCCGATTTTACCATTCTTTGTATTTTTCCAATAAATGGTTTAATTGTCTGGCATCCTGAGAACTATCTATAACGGCTTGCTTGCGTTGAGGGTTAAAAATACACACTTTGGTAAGACAATTTTGATAAACCCAATTAGTGGCACATTGTTTATATAATGGACTTGGGCAGGACCAAGTTACAGCGGCCCCTGTGTTGATGATACGTTTACGATAGTACTCTGTCCATCCTTCTTGCCTAAATAAATATTCCAGTGTTCGGTGCAAAGAATACGAACATCTGGGATAAACAAACACCAAAACATATTTGTGGTTGCCGGTTAAATAACGTTTAAAAGTGGTATCTATGTTTAAAGCATCATATACATAATCTGGAATGTCCACAATTTGCGTTTGGGGCAAATCTTTTCCCGGCATAATATTCCCTCCCATATGGACCGGTGTGGGAGATTGGGGTTTTAACAAATTTTCCAAATCAAAATATTGCCAGGCATACAGGCCTAACACCAAGACAGATCCTACAAGGAGCCATAGTTCCCAACTTTCTATTTTTTTCCAAAAATTCATTTTTTTCTGTCCTTCAATATTTATACGATTATACTTTATTTTTTTATCATAAATATATTACAATATATATGATACAGCGCGGCGAGAAATCCAGCCGCGGTAGTTTTATTTTGGGAGAATGAACCGAATATGGTAAAGAAAACCGTAAAAAAGACAGCTAAAAAAACGGCTGCTAAAAAAACAGTAAAATACATCTATTCCTTTGGTGCCGGTAAAGCCGAAGGCAATGGTAAAATGAAAGAACTTTTGGGCGGAAAAGGTGCCAACTTGGCGGAAATGTCCGGTCAATTAAAATTGCCTGTTCCTCCCGGCTTCACGATTACAACCGAAGTCTGTACTTACTATTGGAATAATAAACGTACTTACCCGAAATCTTTACAGGCTGATGTACAAGCCAATTTGCGCGAAGTAGAACGCAAAGCCAAAAAAGTATTTGGTTCAGAAACTAACCCGTTATTGGTATCTGTTCGCTCCGGTGCGCGTGCTTCCATGCCGGGTATGATGGAAACCATTTTGAATATTGGCTTGACTGAAAAAACTATTCCGGGTATGATTGCCAAAACCGGTGATGCCCGCTTTGTATATGACGCTTACCGCCGCTTGATTATGATGTATTCCGATGTGGTGATGGAAAAAGCTGCCGGTATTGAACCCAAAGATGGCGAAGGTATCCGCAAAATTTTAGATGGCATGATGGGTGATGTCAAAAAGAAACTTGGTGTAAAAGATGATACCCAAATTCCTGCCGAAGAACTCAAAAAACTCTGCGTAGAATTTAAGAAAACCGTCAAAAAAGTGCTCAAAAAAGATTTCCCGGATGACCCGATGGAACAACTTTGGGGCGCTATTGGCGCGGTGTTTGCTTCCTGGAACGGTAAACGTGCTATTGCTTACCGCAACATTGAAAACATCCCGCACGATTGGGGTACGGCTGTAAACGTACAGACCATGGTATTTGGTAACATGGGTAATGACAGCGCGACTGGTGTCGCCTTTACTCGCAACCCCGGCAACGGAGACAGCCATTTCTATGGGGAGTATTTAATCAATGCTCAAGGGGAAGATGTGGTAGCCGGTATCCGTACCCCCTCTCCGATGAATAAATGGTCTACGAATGCCCATTCCAAAAATTTGCCCACCTTGGAAAAAGTCATGCCTAAGGTGTATAAAGAATTAGACCAAATCCAAAAGAAATTAGAGAAACACTTCCACGATATGTTGGATATTGAGTTTACCATTGAAAACAAAACCTTGTGGATGCTTCAATGCCGTGTGGGTAAGCGCAATGGAACAGCCGCCGTACAAATGGCGTTAGACATGGTAAAAGAACGCCTCATCACCAAAGAAGAAGCCGTTTTGCGTGTAACGCCTGCTCAACTGGGTGAATTATTACTGCCCGCTATTGACCCGAAAGCCGAAGCCGGTGCCAAACCGGTGGCACAGGGTTTGCCTGCCGGCCCGGGCGGTGCGTGCGGTAAAATCGTATTTAACTCTACGGACGCTATTGAATTGCAAGAAAAAGGCGTAAACGCTATTTTGGTGCGCGAAGAAACCAATCCTGAAGATATTGAAGGGATGCGTGCTGCGGCGGGTATCTTGACCCAACGCGGCGGTATGACCTCTCACGCGGCATTAGTTGCCCGTGGCTGGGGTAAGTGCTGTATCGTTGGTTGCGGTGAATTGGAAATTGATTTAAACAAAAAAACCGTTTCTATGGGTGGCAAAACCTATAAAGAAGGCGACGAAATCACCTTAAACGGTACGAAGGGTTATGTCTATGCGGGTGCCTTGAAGATGTTAGCTGCCGGTGAAGGCAATAAAAACTTGGCCAACTTCCTTGCGATGTGCGATAAAGTCCGCACCTTGAAAGTCCGTGCCAATGCTGATACGGAAGACGATGCCATCAAAGCGCGCAAATTCGGAGCAGAAGGTATTGGCCTTTTCCGTATTGAACACATGTTCTATGGCAAAAATTCTGATAAACCGCTTTTCATCTTACGCAAAATGATTCTTTCCGGTAGCGAAGAAGAACGCAAAGCCGCCGTCAACGAATTATTCCCGTATATGAAAAAAGAAATCAAAGCCACGATGAAAGCCATGTCCGGCTTTGGTGTGACGGTTCGTTTGATGGATCCGCCCTTGCATGAATTTGTGCCGACCTTGCCCGAAAAACAACAAGAACTCGCTAAAGCTCTTGGTATTTCCATGAACGTATTTAAGGAACGTGCCGCCGGACTCCACGAAGTCAACCCGATGATGGGGCATCGTGGTATCCGCTTGGGGGTTACGTATCCGGAAATTACCACCATGCAATCGCGTGCGATTTTTGAAGCGGCTGCCGAACTGATTAAAGAAGGCGTAAAAGCGCAGCCGGAAGTCATGATCCCGTTGACCTGCGACGTTAACGAAATCATCACGCAGAAAAAACTCATCCGTGCCGCTTACGAAGAAGTAGTCGCTAAAACGAAAGTCAAAAAACTCAACTACTCCGTCGGCACAATGATTGAAATCCCCCGCGCGGCGGTGCTCGCTTACGAAGTAGCGGCTGAAGCGGATTTCTTCTCGTTCGGTACTAACGACTTAACGCAGATGACATTTGGTTTCTCGCGTGACGATATCGGTTCGTTCTTGCCGGAATACCTCAAACAAGGTGTCTTGGAAAACGATCCGTTCCAAACGCTAGACCAACG
>CACYBL010000057.1 GCA_902772695.1 uncultured Elusimicrobium sp. | reverse complement strand
TAAAGAAGATTTAGTTTTATGCGGATTGCCTACCGCGCGCGAAGTTTTTGAAGCTGTAGATCCTACTGTTACTTTTAAACCGTTGGTTCAAGAAGGCGCATGGATAAAAAAAGGTGAAAAAGTGTTGGAACTTACAGGATCGGTGCTTTCTATTTTGAAAGCTGAACGTACGGCACTTAATTTTATGCAACGCCTGAGCGGTATTGCAACAGCCGCCCGGGAATTTTCTCAAGTCGGTCGGAAATACGGGGTTATGATTGTTGATACACGCAAAACCCAGCCCGGTATGCGCCGTTTAGATAAGTATGCCGTGCGGGTGGGGGGAGCACGCAACCATCGCATCAGTTTGGCAGACAGTGTGATGATTAAAGACAACCACATCGCGGCCGCCGGTTCTATTACCAAAGCTGTAGAAAAGATTAAATCAGTTATCGGACATACCCCTAAAATAGAAGTGGAAACTACCAATTTACAAGAAGTGCAAGAAGCATTGCAGGCCGGGGCGGATATTATCATGTTGGATAACATGACCCCTGATGAAATTATACGTTGTAAACAGGAAATTGACGGCCGGGCCATTATAGAAGTTTCCGGAGGAGTAAATAAAGACAATTTGGAAACTTACTGCAAAACCGGGGTAGATGTTATCTCTATGGGAGCATTAACCCATTCCGTACCGGCTAAAGATTTAAGTCTTAAAATTATAAAATACATAAAGTAAGTAGAGGAAAAAATGGATTATACCCCTTTGTTTTCTAACGTTGTACGACGTGCCAAAGCATCCGCCATCCGGGAATTGCTTAAAGTAATTGCCCAGCCGGATATTATTTCGTTTGCAGGAGGGCTTCCTGCTCCGGATTTATTCCCCTCGGAGGAAATTGCTGATATTATGCAAAAAGTAATCAAGGAGCATCCGGAAGCTTCACTTCAATATGGTTCTACAGAAGGTCACGCTGCGCTGAAGGAAGAATTAATATCTTTACTCAAAAAAACAGAAAATATTTCTGTTACCGCAGATAATTTGCTAATTGTATCGGCTTCTCAGCAAGCGTTAGATATGACGGCTCGCTTGTTTGTAAATCCGGGGGAGAGCATCATTACGGCTTCTCCTACTTACTTAGGGGCACTACAGGCCTTCCAAGTAGCCGGAGCAGATATTATTGGCGCAGAAAGTGACGCTTACGGGGTGCTGCCGGAAAGTGTAGAGGCCCACTTAACAGCATTGGAAAAGCGTGGGAAGCGGTGCAAATTTATCTACTTAGTACCTGATTTTCAAAATCCGACGGGAACGACTATCCCGGAAGCACGCCGGGTAAAATTACTTGCCTTGGCTCAAAAATACGATACTTTTATTTTAGAAGATTCTCCGTACCGTCAAATCCGGTTTGAGGGAGTGTCTCCCCGTACTTTTTATGCCTTGGACGGGGGGCGCGGTAATGTGATTACTATGTTTACTTTCTCCAAGGTTTTTGTGCCGGGTTTTCGGTTAGGGTTTATTGTGGCTCCGGCAGATGTAATTCGTAAATATGTCATTTTAAAACAGGCCATGGATTTGTGTACTTCTTCGGTTTTGCAGTTAGCCACGGCACAATATTTGCGTTTAGGGCATTTACAGGCGCATATTAAGGATTTAATCACTTGTTATCGGGAAAAACGTGATTTAATGCTAAAAACATTAGCTGAAGTAATGCCAAAAACGATCTCGTGGACGCGTCCGGAAGGGGGGCTCTTTTTGTGGTTGACACTTCCCCAGCATATGGATGCTACGGCCTTGCTACCAAAGGCAATTGCACATAAGGTGGCGTACGTGGCCGGGGTAGATTTTTATCCGGACGGAAAGGCCAGAAACGATATGCGCCTTAACTTTTCTTATTCCAGCAAAGAACAAATTGTAGACGGGTTAAAACGGTTGGCCCAAACAATTAAAGAGAACATGTAAAAAACAAAACATTTCCGGATAACGAGCTCAATTGGTATCTAACCCGGTAAAGGAGTACGTATGTTAAAAGAAAAACGCTATGCGAAGGGATTTACACTAATAGAATTGTTGGTAGTGGTACTTATTATCGGGATATTAGCTTCCGTCGCTTTGCCGCAATATAAAATAGCTGTGGCCAAATCGCGCTTAACACAGCTTATTACATTGGCTAAATCCGTCCAACTTGCCCAAGAGCGGTATTATCTGGCGAATGGCAGTTATGCTACAGATTGGGATGAGTTGGATATTGGCTTAACAGGAGATATTACGGATACGGAAAATGGACCTGTGTTATTGAATCCGGCGGGTTGGCAATTGCGCTTAAATCGCAAAACATCTAGTACGCCTAATGCGGTATATGCCTTTTGGCATAATAAATTAGCGGATGTGTCACTTATTTTTGGCTATGGCAATGCAGGATTTACGGACCCTTGGTGGAACAACAGAATGACATGCTATGCCATAACAACTAACGATTTCGCAAACCGTTTATGTAAAAATGTTACCGGGGACAATACAGGAAGTTATGCAGGACAGCAGAATCGGTACGCTTTTCAATAATTCAAATACGTACTTCTTTTGTAAGGAATAAATGTTTACCATTCCTTCCCTTAACGATAAATGCGGCCAGGGCCGGATAAAGCACCAGTAAGAGTATATTTAAGCCCAGGGAATTGCCACCCATTTTAGATGTGAATAACACTGTTAGCCCCAAGGTAAATAGTGCAACTAATTTTCTATATTCATATGGAATTGGGTAAACTTTATGGGTGAAGCAGAATAAAGCAGTAGCCATAACCCCATAACTTAATGTTACAGCACAACCTGCTCCTAAAATACCAATATGTGGTACCAAAGTTAAGTTAGTTGTAATACTGACGGCTGCCCCCAACAAAGTGATCCATAGTAGCACTTGTGTTTTTTTGGTTAACACTGGGCCTACCATGAAATTCACATACAATCCGTAGAAAAAATATCCCGTTAGCACAAGCGGAATGACAGATAATCCTTCCCAGTAAGCCGGGGCAATTAAGTGAAAATTACCGAATAAATTACTTTGGATAATACTCGGCATTAATAAAATTAATCCTAATAAAACCCAACCGGAGAGTGCTGTAAAATAGGTTAGTACCCGGGCGAAAGTATCTTTTGCGTCTTTTTTATTAGCATGGGCCAGAAAAAAGGGCCGCCATGCTTGGTCAAACATAGAAACAATCAGCATCATAAATACGCCGATTTTAAAGTTGGCCTGGTAAATTCCCACCTGTGTAGTCCCTGCTAAATGCACAAGAATCGGTTTATCTATTACACTTACAAATAAACTGGCTAACCCGGAAGGTACAAAGGGCCACGCAAAACGCAGGAGGTCTTTCTCTAAAGACATATCAAAACGGAAGGAATAATTTTGTTTGAGTTCACTGTATATTACGGGAGATAATAAAAGTAAAGAAGCTAAAGAAGCAAAAATGTTGGCCCATAGAATAGACGCAATCCCCTTGTGTAAAATGGCAATGAAGTAGATATTTCCTAGCACATTAACAATGATGGAAACTGTTCGCACTCCGGCGAAATACCAAGCCCGCCTTTCTAATCGCAACTTGGTGAAAGGAATCATATTAAGAACATCTAAAAATAAGATAACGGCGGCCAAACGCAACAAGTAGGATGTTTGTGGGGGAATGCCAATCACGTGAGCGGCTGGGAGATAAAATAGCCATAGCAAACTACCCAAAATTACCCCATTGATGAGCACGCCATAAAAACATTGACGAAATACCTTATTTCTATCGGTAGCGTCGCTAGCAAAACGCAGGTAGCTTTGGTCCATCCCGAATAAAAATACTACATTGATTAATGCAATGGCCGCAAATACAGTAGCAATGATGCCGTATTGCCCGGGGAGTAGGTAATAGGTGTAAAACGGTACCAAACAAAAATTAAGCAACCGTGCCAACACCGTGGAAGTGCCGTATACGAGAGTTTCTTTACCTAACCGTTTAATATCTTTTGACATATAAATACCCCGCGCGAACAATATTCGTCCGCGCGGGGAAATATCCTTATAATTTTGCAAATAAGATTTCCATCAGCTTCTCAAAAGCTGTTTCCGCTTTTTTGGATTCCCGGATGGTTTGTTCGTGCGAGAGAGGTTTTTTCTCTATACCGCAAGCCATATTGGTTATCACAGCTAGTCCTAATACCTGTAAACCGCATTGGCGGGCCACAAGTACTTCCGGTACGACGGACATCCCCACTACGGTAGCCCCCATTTTTTTAAACATTTGAATTTCACTGGGAGTTTCAAAGTTAGGGCCGGTAGTAGCCAGATAAACTCCTTCTTTGGCCTTCAGCCCAATTTTTTTACAGGCAGCCAATGTGATTTTGCGCATTTGCTTGTCATATGCCTCGGACATATCAAAAAACATTGGTCCGAATTCCGATTCGTGGTTGTTACCAATCAGCGGATTGTTGCACATAAAATTGATATGGTCTTTGAGTACGCACAACGAACCGGGGGGAAGTTGTTTATCCATAGACCCTACCGCCGCTGAAACGAGAAGTTTTTGTACTCCTAACATTTTTAACGTTCGTATAGAGAGGGCCAACTCTTTCATTTGATATCCCTCATAAAAATGGAAACGTCCTTGCATCACAACAATTTTGCGGCCTTTGTATATACCAAAAATCAAATTTCCGGAATGACCCGGCACTGTACTTTGCAGAAAATAAGGGATGGAAGCGTACGATACGACTATCTTTT
>CACYBL010000056.1 GCA_902772695.1 uncultured Elusimicrobium sp. | reverse complement strand
TATTTGTTTTTTCGCTTAAAATGCTACAATAAAAAGAACTTGCTCCGGGGAGAAGGAAATGGCCAAAAATCTTTCGTTTTCATATTCTAAAATGGGGATGTATAAGGAATGCCCACAGAAGTACAAATTCCGTTATGTCCACATGC
Source organism: uncultured Elusimicrobium sp. (assembly GCA_902772695.1). Lineage (GTDB taxonomy): Bacteria > Elusimicrobiota > Elusimicrobia > Elusimicrobiales > Elusimicrobiaceae > Avelusimicrobium. Next base: position 8,668 of record CACYBL010000056.1, on the reverse strand, counting down.
TGCCCGAAAAACCCAAATACTATTTTGCCTTCGGCTCGGCGATGCATGCAGTGATGGAGTTTGTTTACAATCCGGCTAAAACAAGTTTTCCTTCTCTGGGAGAGACACTTCAATTTTTTGACGTAACCTGGAATAAAACTTCTTACGAACAGAAGGGATATGCGTCTTTGGAAAAGGAATTGGAAGGATATGCCGAAGGCCGTCGTATTTTGGAAAGTTTTTACGCTAAAAACGCTGCCACATTCACGCATCCGTTGTCCGTAGAAATGAAAAGTACTCTAGATATTGATGGATTAAGCTTGATTAGCATTGTGGACCGGATGGACTATTTGGGTGACGGAAAAATTAAAATATTAGACTATAAGACCGGAAAAACCGTCCAGCGCGAACCGGATCAGCTGTATATGTATCAAAAAGTGGCAGAAAATTCCCCCCTCATTAAGGCGTTGGTACAAGCCAAAGATCCGACAGCCAAGCAAGTTCGGGTAGAACAATTAAGTTTTTACCATTTGCCTTCTTTGACAGAGATGACATTTGAGCGGGCTGCCGATAAAGAGATTTTTGAGTTTTGGCAAGGGGTGCTGCAAATAGCCGATAAAATTAGGGCCGGAAGATTTGACCCAACTCCCGGAGAAAATCAATGCCGTTGGTGTGATTATCGCAACCTTTGCCCGGTATTTACAGGTAAAGAGTACGCGGCTTCAACCGTTCACGGAGCGTCTGCTCAGACAAGTGCTACTGTCGTACAGACATCAACTACCCAAAACACACAAGAAGTGTTAAGCGGAAAAATAGACCGACTGGGTAATTTGTTACACGAAGCAAAAGAATTGGAAAAAGAAATCATTGCTCTTATGCAACAGAATCATTTTGAGCGGCACTTCGGCCAATTTTTTGAAGCAGAACTTTCCGCAGCGGAGCAAATAGAGATTGCAGATGTAGCTCAAACAATAGCGTTGATACAGGAATTAGGATTGTGGGATAAAGTATGTGCCCCTACCAAAACAACTATTGCTCGTTTACTGACGGATGAGACCGTTTCGCCACAGGCCAAGAAGCAATTACAAGCGTTGGTCCAAAAGATAAAAAGTTGGCGTTTGACTGTCAAAAAGTCATCATAAAAGCAGTAAAAATACACGTATATGCATAGAACATTAACCGTATCATTGGATGTAGGAACCTCCGGTTGCCGAGCTGCGGCGATACGGACGGATGGTTCTATTGCATTTGTTTATCAGACTCCATTAGTGCCTTTACGCCCGCAAGAAGGCTTATCCGAATACCAAGCCGAAGATTTATTGAATGTGGCGCGTAAAACCTTACATAAAGTACTAGATGCGGTTGGTCCGCAGCAGGTAGCTGCGTTGGCTATTACTTCCCAGCGTTCTACGATTGTGTTATGGGATAAAACAACGGGGAATGCCATTGGCCCGGTACTCACCTGGGAGGATGGTAGAGCATCCAAACAAGTTCAGGAAGCACCTATTAGTCAAGAAGAAGTGCATCTTAAAACAGGATTGTATAAAACTCCTTTTTTCTCTGCTCCCAAGATTGCCTGGTGTTTTCAAAATTTTTCTCAAGCAAAAGAATTAGTCAAACAAAAACGTCTGTTGGCTGCTCCGATAGCGTCGTATATTATTTGGCATTTGACGGATACTAAAACGTTTGCCACCGATTATTCACTTGCCCAACGTACATTGCTTTTTGATATACAATCTTTGACATGGGATCCCCGGCTCTGTCAGGCGTTTGGAATTCCGATAGAAATTTTGCCGCAAGTATTACCTTCTGCAGCGGACTATGGCTGTTGTGTATATCAAGGCGTTTCAATTCCGATACGAACTTGTGTAGGTGATCAGCAGGCCTGTGCCACTTATTTTGCGCTCACTGCCTCACATAGTCTGATTAACTACGGAACAGGAGCATTTTGGTTATATCATACGGGAGAAAGGCCGATCGTTTTGCCCGGAATGCTGACATCTGTTTCTGCGGATTGTACTATACAAGAACCTTCTTATATGTTGGAAGGACCTGTGAATGCTGCCGGCAGTGCCTTGTTGTGGTTACGGGCTCAAGGAATTACTTTTAATGACGAGGAATTGGATGCGTTATGTTCGTGTGCAGCAAATCCGGTACGTTTTTTACCCGCTTTTGGCGGCCTGGGAGCCCCGTATTGGGATTTTATGGTTCCGACCGCAATTGAACATGTATCCACCAAAACACGCAAGTCAGATTGGATAGCTGGTGTCGTACAATCCGTGGCCTTTTTGCTAGCGGATATTGCGGTTTATTTGCAGGAAAACGGTTGTAATGTCGCGGGGCCGATTTGGGTATCGGGTGGTCTTTCTCACATAAATTATTTAACGGCTTTTCAAGCAAATATTTTACAACAAGATTTACACGTATCTTTACAGGCAGATGCTACTATACTTGGAGCAGCTCTGCTAGCCGCCCGGAAACAAGGACTTTGTTCTTCTTTCAAACCTCAGTATAAATTAGTGTCTCCCGATATAGACAAAACGAATGGCCAAGCATTGTATGTGGAATGGAAAAAATTTGTAACACGCTGTCGCCAAAACCATTGAAACAGATAAAAAAATATCCCCCGATTTACTCCGGGGGATATTTCGTTTTTACACAAATACTTATTGTTCCAACAATTCTGCCATGCTGATCTCTCTGGGAGCTACCGTAGCTTTTGGAATATATTCCTTTTGGGTATTTACTGCTTTGCGGACGGCGGCAGATTGTTTCTTAACAGCATTTTTCTGTTGTTGAACGGTTTGTTGTGCCCGAGTCCTTTGATTTTTGACGGCTGTTTTTGTTTGGGCGGTTTGCCGGTTTACAGCCGCTTTGGTTTGTCCTACTTGAGTTTTTGCGGTTTGTTGGGCTTGCCCTACTTCTTTAGAAACTGTTTCTTTGACTTGAGTTGCTTGATTCTGAATAGCCGCATTTGTGCCTTGGATTTGTCCTTCTATATCGGCTTCCAGTTGGTCTACTTCATAATTAATAGTACCAACCGTTTGGTTGACATTATTTACTTGCTTATCTACGCGTTGATTCATTTCCGCTAAAGCAGCAGCTTTTTTGGCTTTGGCTTCTTCTAATTGTTGTTGCAAGCGGAGAATTTCCGGATCATTTTCCAAGGCAGTAGTAGCATCTTCGTATGTTTGAGTGACTTGCTCTTTGGCAGTATTGATTTTATCTGCTTGAATTTGGGCTACTGTATTTTCAGCTTGTACAAGTTGATCTTCTAACTCCTGCACAGCAGCTAATTTTTCCGCTTCTAATTTTTGCGCTTGTTGTTGTACGGAGGCTTGTTTAACTTCCAACACATTAGATACTTGCGTATTCGGCAAAAATTGTTGAACCAACGTAAAAGCACTTTCTCCGGCAGTGTTGACGGCGGTCAAATCCGCATTTTGTTGAACTAGCAACATGGCGGCCTGATCATTTTTTGCCTTAATTGCATTCATGAGCGGAGTATTGCCTTGATAGTCGACAGTATTGGGATCAATCTTGGTAGACAAAAGCTCTTTTACCGGGGAAAGACTATCCGCATAAGCTGCATAGGTAATGGCATTACGGCCCAAATTATCTTGGGCATTTACATCAATATTTTTTTGATGTAACAACAATTTTATGCACTCTTGACGATTCTTAGAAGACGCTTGCATGAGGGCAGTCATACCATTATTATCTTTGGCATTCGGATCGGCTCCGGCGGTAAGTAATGTACGCAAAGATTCTGGCTTGTTCGTTTCAATAGCGTAGAAAATGGGGGTACGCCCGGCAATATCGGGCAAATTGACATCCGCATTCCCGGATTTGATGAGCATTTTAATCACAGGTAAATGCCCTTCGGCAGCAGCGGCAGCCAACGCACTTAATCCGGTAGTTGGATTACGGTAATTTGCATCTGCACCGGCGGTAAGTAACGCTTTGACATTGTTGACGAGTCCTTTTTGAGCCGAATAAATGAGTGCGGTATTACCGGTGTTGTCCGGTAAGTTTAACGAAGAATTGTCTAAAGCTGCCAAATCGCTGATGGTTTTAGGAGTATCAAAAGAAGCTGCATAAATGAGTGCGGTCTTTCCTAAATCATCTTTGGCAGTAGTATCAGCCCCATGTTTTACCAGGTAAGTTACCGCTTCTGATTTTCCGGCGGCAGCTGCGGCGATAAGCGGAGTTACACCATAGCTGGACTTATCATTAATATTGGCCTTGCCACGTTCTACAAGTAGGCGGATAACCTCCATATTCCCTTTTTCTGCGGCAATGGTCATAGGAGTAATACCTGCGTAATTTTTTTCATTTACATCTACGTTTGCGTATAACAAAGTACGTATGCGATCGGCATCGCCAATTTTAACGGCCCGGACCAACGAGGTATCATACACCAATTTGCGGGTGTTGCGGGGGCGGTTGCCTAAGACGTCGCTGTGGTATTGTTTTTGTTCAGCGCCGAAAACCGTACCGCGGTAAATATCGCCGGGGACTTGGGTAGCCTGTTGGGCAATAGCGTCGGTAGTAGAACGAGGTTTGCTGCCACCGAGCACTAATTCTTGAGAGTCGGTGTACTCATCCTGCTGTGGGGCAGCGTTTGCCAACATAGGCAAAGATGCCAAAGAGAGAACTAACGTAAGATGTAATTTGTTTATTTTCATTTTTCCTCCGTTATAATAATATTATACCAATACGGAAGAGGTTTAGGATATATTTTTTCAAGATTTAAATATAATATTAAATAGTTAGTAATAAATAGACCTTTTTTTTTAATTAAAAAACTTGCAATTTTGTTTTGCACAATGTATCATAAAAATAGGCTATGTGATAGCTGCCAATCTTACCCCCAGAACCTTTCGATTTACCCCCCGAACGGTTCTGAAAAAAGAGCCCGGCGTGAGCCGGACTCTTTTTGTTTCCGGCCGTTCCTGCTCCCATGAAATACAAAAAGAGGTTTATGTGTCAGAAGTATATTTGCTTATGAAGATTGGGATGCAAAAAGAAAAATTCCCATTAGTTCTAAAGCGAACACGTCATATGAGAATGCTGGTTGTTTCTTGATAGAGAATATTATAAACTAATAACATGAAAGAAAGTAAATTGTTGCATTTATTGGATCCCCATAAGCAATCTGTTTTTTATTTTCAAACAAATTTATCTGAATGGTTTGTCTTTTTGATGGCGTGTACCTTCTTTTATATTCATAAAGACAACATCCTCGTATTATGCTTGCTGTGTAATCCGTTGTTTGCCTATCCTAATGTCTTTGTCCATTCGTTATTTGGGCATTTCTTGTTGGGGCCGCTTATGCAGCACGTATTTAGGGCTATTTTGGGGTTTATTTTGCCTGCGGTGATTGTGGATATCGTTGGACAACTTCTACTGGTGGGAGCGGGTTCTTTTAGCGAGATACTTCTCCCCATTATCGGAATTATTATTTGCCTACGTATCGTTGGGGGACGTTGGGTTTTGCCGGTGCTGTTATATTGGTTATCGGTATCAATTTTTGATCTAGGGGCATACATCGTAAATCCGTCGTCTCAGCTGGATTTGCTTGCTTATAATCCTGAGCCCAGTTCCTGTGAATCGATGATAACTTTATTTGGAGAACCGGTTTCTCAAGCGGATGCGGTAGGCCATGGCGATTGGGCCTTTATTTTGAACATGTTAGGCTTACAAGAGTACGCGGAACCGATTGGAAATGCGATAATTTTTTTGGCAATTGCTTGCTTTGTGCTAGCCGTATGGAGTCCTTTCTATTATTGGAGGCACATGGACCAATACCCCGTTTCAGGCCGCGAAGTTTGATAAACTGAACTTGTTTGGGTGGATAGGATTTTTGTTGGATAAGAAAAATTTTATGCCGGATTTTATATAAAAAAGCCCCGTTATATACGGGGCATAAATTTATAATACGCTTCTTGTTCTTATAGAGCAATTGCGCTTACCGGACAAGTACCGGCGCAAGCACCACATTCAATGCATTTGGAAGCATCAATGTTGCGTTTGGCATCTTTTTCGCAAATAGCGGTTACGGGGCAAGCGGATTCGCAGGCACCGCAGTTAATGCAAACTTCCGGATTTACTTTATAAGCCATATTGGTTTCTCCTCTACTAATAAGATCAATTTACACATAAATTATATCAAAAAATTTGTTTAGTCTACAGTATCGACGGGCAAAACCGCTTGCTTAAAAAGGGTTAGTAATGGTAAAATATAAAAGTAAGGAAAAACTAACTTTTATGGAAAAAAACAATTCTCGTTCTCTTTATCAATTAAAGCCCGGCCAAACCGCTCAGATTAAAGAAATTCAGACAGATGCCAAAATGGCAGAAAAATTAGCTGCCATGGGGTTGGTGCGAGGGCAATTTGTCGAACGCCGAGCGGGCCATAGCCCAGTACAACTCAATGTCTCCGGTACGGAAGTGGCTATCGGCCGGGAAACTGCCAAAAAAATTATTGTTACTTCCAAAAAAAATACTTTTCTTTTGGCCGGTAATCCGAACGTAGGGAAAAGCTTAATTTTTTCACGTTTAACGGGTATCGGGGTGATTTCTTCTAACTTTCCTGGCACAACCGTAGGGCTCAATTATGGGCAAACGCAATTTAACGGCGAAGCATACGATATTATTGATATACCCGGTTTATATCGTTTGGAAGAAGAATGGCAAATGGAAGGGAAAAAACACCATCTGTTCAAGGAATTGGAGTATGATTTTGTCGTTTGTGTAGCAGATGCTTCGCATCTGGAGCGTAATTTATATTTATTATTGGAACTTTTGTCTCTTAAGAAACCCGTTATTTTGATGCTTAATAAGTTTGACGAAGCCAAACGTAAGGGAATTGTGATTAACGTCAAGCAATTGGCTAAATTAGTGGGAATTCCGGTCATTCCTACGGTTGCTACGACTGGCGAAGGTTTACGTGAGCTTGCTGATGAAGTATCAAAATTGGAACCAAGTTCCCCCCAGCTACCTATTCCGAAAACAGACGAAGAAAAATGGAAAACTATCGGGCAGATTGTCGGGCAAGTACAACAAGTTAAACACAAACATCCGTCCTTTTGGGAACATCTGCAGGCGTGGGCAACGGCTCCGTTAACCGGTTTGCCTATGGCCTTGCTTGTATTGGTTGTATCATTCTTTTTAATACGATGGATGGGTGAAAGTATTATTGGTTTTGTAGATCCTTTGTATGATAGTTATTATGTTCCGTTTGTAGAACGGTTGTTAGGAGAATGGCGAAATAGTTGGCTCGGGATGTTGTTAGTTGGAGATGGCGGCGAAACATACTTTGGTCTTTTAACAGACGGTTTGAAAATTGCCTTGGTGGATGTAATGTCCTACGTGCTAGCTTTTTACGCTCTTTTTGGTTTCTTGGGAGATTTGGGATATTTACCCCGTTTAGCCATTTTGCTGGATGGTATTTTACATAGGATTGGGTTGCACGGGTATGGGGCGTTACCCATTATGTTGGGGTTTGGTTGTAAGGTGCCTGCGGTAATGGGAGCCCGTGTGTTGGAAACACGTCGCGAACGAGTTATTGCATTAGCTCTGGTGCTTATACTCGCTCCCTGTATTTCCCAGACGGCCATGATTATTTCTATTCTCTCCCCCCACGGCCTAAAATATATGTTGTTGGTGTTTGGGGTTTTGGTATTAAATGGGGTTGTTGCTGGAACGATTTTAAACCGTTTTATGAAAGGTGAAACGCCCGAATTATTTATGGAAATTCCCTCCTGGCAAATTCCGCATTGGCGTTCACTTGGACGCAAATTATGGTTGCGGATGAAAGAATACTTATGTGATGCGTTGCCTCTTATTTTGTGCGGTATCCTATTTGTAGATTTAATGCAAATGTCTGGAGTGACCCGTTGGGTGACCCATTTATCACGTTATCCGGTAGAACATATTCTAGGATTGCCGGCGGATACAACTTCTCTTTTAATTTTGGGTTTTTTGCGCAAAGATGTGGCGATTGCCTTGCTGGAGCCGTTTAATCTTTCCGCCAACATGTTAGTGGTAGCGTGTGTATTTATGACTATGTATTTGCCCTGTATCGCTACATTTTTTGTCATGTTGCGTGAGAATGGCTGGAAAGATACGTTACGTATAGTGATGTTAACATTAACTTTAGCGTTTGCGTCGGGGTTTGTTTTACGGTTGTTTTTATTGTAATGCTTTAAACTGTGTCTTTTCAAAATCCCCGAGCTAAATTTAGCTCGGGGATTTTTGCAAAGGCATATTTCGCGTTGTTATTTTTTGACGAATTTCAATTTATGCAACATCTTTTTTACCAACGTCCGCGTAAGTACACGGGTTGGAATATAGAAATCATAAGCATATAACCTATCCCACGCGTGTAAAGTGACTTGTGGATTTTCGTGCAATACTGGCTCCTCAAAGGGAGGTTGTTGAGCTGCCCAAGTATGTGCTTGAGCCAATTCAGTTTCCCCCAGCCCTTGTTGAGCAAGCCATTGCATAAAGTTCGCATATAATTTCGGATATACTTGATTAAGTGGTTCAAAATCAGTTTCTTCATAAACAGTCCGCCACATATATTCGTTGGGTTGTAAAATATCCGGCCGGTGAGGAATGTTAAATAAGCGGCACATTTCACGGGCACGTAAATCGGAATTAACGACAACAGCCGGTACTCCGC
>CACYBL010000055.1 GCA_902772695.1 uncultured Elusimicrobium sp. | reverse complement strand
TGCGTGTGAGTTATCCGACTTCTTTTATTACGCCGTACGCGCAGATGGTCCGTTACCAATATGCAGCGGTATCGCGCCCTGCGGCGGCGGTGGGTGTCGGATTAGAAATGAAATGGGGTGATACGTCCTTTACCGGTGGGGTAGAAGTATTTGAACCACGCAGGGAGGATTCACGCCGAACCTTTTTTTCAATGTCGGTAGAAGTGGATTTTTGAAGGGAGTTAGTTTATGCGTGAGCTGGATTTGCATTGCAATATAAATGAAACTGTTTTTTCGTGGACATTGTTTTTGACCCGTTTCGTTGTAGGGAGCGTGCTCCTTTACATAACCATAGGCGGATTTTTGTACTATCGTGAGTTTTTATACAATGCAGCTGCTTTGGGTTTTCCTATGCCGGTGCCTTTGGGGTTGTCTTTGTTGGGAGGGCAAGCGTTGTTTGCGTTGTTTTTAATGTTAGGTTGGCTTACCCGTTTTGTTTCCGCAATGAGTGTATTAGGAATGGGGGCTGTTGGGGTAATTTTTTTTGCAGGAGATTTTAACCGGATTTTTATTGCGCTGTTGGCTTTTCTCATTACCGCGCTACTGCCTTCTGTTCTGTTGGGTCCGGGTAAAATCAGTTTAGATTATACGCATGCGGTTCGTCGTGCCAATAATGCATTTAGAGGTTAATTATGTCAGAGAATACAACTTCATACGTCAGCTTAGCTAACAAGTACCGCCCCCAAAAATTTGAAGATATGGTCGGCCAGGAAAGTATTTCCAAAACATTGCAAAATGCTTTGAAATCAGGCCGCATCGCTCATGCGTATTTGTTTTATGGGCCGCGTGGATGTGGCAAAACTACGACGGCGCGTATTTTGGCCAAAGCGCTCAATTGTACCGGAAACGGAGATAAACCCACGGCGCATCCTTGCGGTAAATGCCCTCAATGTACGGAAATCGCCCAAAGCGGTGATATGGATGTTTTGGAATTAGATGCCGCCAGCAATACGCAAGTAGAAAAAGTACGTGAAGCTATTATTGATACGGTTGCATTAGCTTCCTCACGTGATCGTTTCAAAGTTTTTATTTTAGATGAAGTGCACATGTTGTCGGCCAGTTCATTCAATGCTCTTCTTAAAACTATAGAAGAACCACCCTCTCACGTGGTGTTTATTTTAGCCACTACCGAAAAACACAAAGTTCCGGCTACCATTGTTAGCCGGTGCCAAACTTTTCGTTTTCGTCCCCTTACCATAGATGAGATCTCAGCCCATTTGTTGGATTTATCAGATGCAGAGAATATAGAATTAGCTCCGGCCGCAGCCAAAGTAATTGCCAAAAATGCCGGAGGGGCCATGCGTGATGCGCTTACGTTGCTAGACCGTGCCATTGCTTATTGTGGGAATCGGATTGATGAAAAATCTGTGGGGGACATGTTAGGACTTACTCCTGAAGATTTGATTCAACAGGCGGTGGGCGCGTTGGTACAAAAAGATGATGCCGCTTTGCACCGTGTTTTTGAAACTATTCAAACGGAAGGATTTGATGCAAACTCTTTTTTGAAGGATTTGAAAAATTCCTTGGGAGAAGCTTTCTATTTTTCCCTCGGACAAGGGGGAGAACCCTTTGCCAACGCTAAACAAATTTTAGAAGGGGTAAGCCCCGGGTTTTTGGCGCAACTATCACGCAAAATTAACAAAATTTGCGAAGAAGTTAAATTTTCCGATAACGCCTTAATAAGTGCCGAAGTAGGATTGTTTACTGTAATGGATAGTTGCTTGGATATAGAAAATTTTGTCCGTCGGTTAGAAGCATTGGAACGAGGCAAATCGATTCCGCAGACTCCGTCTAAGCCAACGCCCGTTTCATCCAAGTCGAGTCCTGCTAAAACTAATTCGCACATTGTGCCTCCGTCTAAAAAGTTGGAGAAAACAGACTTAACAGCAACGGCCGCTTCCAAACGGGAAACTACTGCTTCTGTTGCGTCCGCAACGACGGAAGCGTTTCCCGCAAAAAGTTTTTCTAACCAACAACTGTGGGAAAAAATGCTTCATCATTTTGAAAAGAGCCCGTTTGTTTATGATGTGATGCTGAATTGCTCAGTTACTTTTACGAACACGGAATGGACACTCTCCTTTTCGGCAGATAAAGCTTTTTACCAGATTCCGGCTCAAAGCAGATTGGCCGAGTTGGAAGCGGCCGCAAAACAATTAAGTGGTCGTGCAATTACAATAAAATTAGCCGCGTCGGGAGATGCTTCAAAAACACATCTTGCTAAAAAACCGGTTTCTAAAACGACTGAAATTTTGGATGAAGAACCTTTAGTTCAACCGCAAACGCTGGCTCCGGCGAATTCTTCGGCTCATGCCCCGGAAGAAGTACAGCAAGTGTTAGATATTTTTTCAGGCGGGGAACTGATAGCGTAATTTATGAAAAGTTTAGACCGTTTAATTCGAGCGCTTCGTCGTTTGCCGGGGGTCGGCCCTCGTCAGGCAGAGCGCTTTGCGGCTTATTTTTTACGGGCCTCAAAGGGAGAAACGGAAGAATTTATTACCGCACTTACGGACGTCAAAGAGGGTATCCACCTGTGTTCTGTATGTTTTTCTTATAGTGAAACGGATTTGTGTCCGACCTGTTCGGACGTGGATCGGGATCATACCCAAATATGTGTAGTAGAAGATCCTCAAGATATTGAGGCGATAGAAAAAACAGGAGCTTATAAAGGGCTATATCATGTATTGCACGGTGCTATTTCGCCCATGGTTGGGCGGGGAGCAGAACAGGTAAAGGTACGTGAGTTGCTGAATAGAATACAACAAGCAAAGGTTCCTGTTCGGGAAGTTATTATTGCCACAGACCCGGATAGTGAAGGGGAAACAACTGCCCTTTATTTAGCTGATTTATTGCGTGGCCAGGTGCCGCAAATTACTCGTATTGGCTATGGCGTTCCTTTGGGCGGCGATATTGATTATATGGACGAACTGACGCTGGGATATTCGCTTAAAGGCCGTACTAAATTGTAATGCATCCTTCTGTGTACAAACGTCCGCTATTTCTACTATTAGTGGCGTTGGTTGTGTGTCTTGCTTTCTTTTATCATCCCGAACCGGATTTGCGGGATGTCTCTCATCATATTTCTACCGAATCGATTACGCTTGTCGGACAGATTGAAAGTTTTGCAATTGCTAAAAATAATAGCCATAACGCTTGGATGAAGGTTTCTTTGCTTAATGGACAACCGACCCGAGGGAAAGTATACGCTCGCTTTGCCGATTTTAATCCGGCTTGGAAAGATACGCTTGTAGTAACCGGTCGGTTGCAGAAACCATATGGGATAGATTCGCCGGGGAATTTTAATTGGCAGAGATATCTCGCCTATAAACAAACTTTTGCGGAAATAAAAGTTGATTCTGTTTCTGTTTTACGTCCAGCTTCTTGGCCTTGGCGGTTTGTTCGGTATTTGCGGCAAGAAATGTTGCAGACTTTTGAAAAGGCGTTTCCTTCTTCGTTGGCTGGCATAGCAGGAGGCGTATTGTTGGGCGAACGCGGCACTCTGTCAAATGATTTATATGCAGCTTTTCAGCGCAGCGGAGCAATTCATTTGTTGGTGGCTTCCGGTGGAAATGTGGGTTTTGTCACCCTGATGACTTTGGGGATAGGTTTTCTGTTTGGATTGAGACGGCGTACCTTGCTGATTGTGGCGTTAGTCACCGCCGGCATATATACGTTAATAGCAGGAGCTGACGCGCCCTTATTACGTGCTTATTTGATGGCAATTGGGGCTTGTGTGGGCTATTTTCTGGGGAGGAATAGCGGGGTTTTTCAAGGATGGGTATTAGCCGGTTTAATTATTTTATGTATTACGCCGGCGGCGGTATTTGATACCGGGTTTCAGATGTCGTTTTTAGCTACGTTAGCTATTATTATCTGTTTAAATAATTATCGTGTGCCGGGTACATGGCCCCGGCCGATTCGTTTTTTTACACAAATATTTTTGGCCACACTCTCTTCACAATTAGTTTTGTTGCCCATTTTTACAAATGTGTTTTATCAAGTTTCGGTAACAGGTCTTTTATCAAACATGATATTGGTTCCCTGGGCCTCTCTGTTAATGGGGTTGAGCTTCGGTTATTATATATTGACGCTCGTACATAGCGGAATCGTTTTGTATTATCCGTGTTTATGGGGATTGGAGGCGTTCCAAAAATCAGTTGAGTTTTTTGCTTCCTTCCGTTTCTCGGCCTTGCCGGCGACGGCTTGGAATGCGGGTAGCATAGTGGCTTATTATTTGTTCTTGTTTTGGGTAAGCCAATTGCCTCACAGGTCATTTTCGCGGCGTATATTTTTGCCATGTTTTGGATTGGCGGTGTTATCTTTAGGGATAGGTTTCTATTGGCAAAATCGTCCGAAAGCATATTTGTTAAATGAATGGAATCACCGGGCCGCAATTATACGTATAAACCATAAAACAGCGGTTGTTTTTAATGACAAAATCTCCGAAGAAAAACTGCAACGTGCATTATACGCGTTGGGGCTAAATCGGGCTGAGTTGGCGGTTTCTTTTTCTGCGGAAGACAATCCTCCGGCTTTGTTGGCTAAACAGGTCGCTTTACCGTTTGAAGATTTGTGGCCGGGTGAAGCCATTGATTTATCCGGTGCCACGGTGCGTGTGATGTGGGAGCGGCGCTTAACACAAGATGGCCGCGTGTATGAGGACAGAGGTTATTCCGGGAAAACACAAAGTGGTTTGTCGTATTGTGTGAAAACGGGCGAACATGAGATTTGTGTGGGAGACCATGCGCGGTTTTTGCAGCTTCCCGACGGAAAAATTCTTCACTCTTTTTTAAACCGAACCATCAATTCTTTTTGGTAATTAAAAATTAACGGGCATCTTGCCGTGGGGAACGCGGTGGCCCAGCAGAATTTCTGCGGCTGTTTCTTGAAATTCCGGAGCAGGGCTGAAAGTAAATAATTTCGCATGAAGTGAGATGTCAGCCGGCAAAGCCCAAGGACTAGCTAATAAAACAGCAGTTGCTTTAGAAGTTGTTTTCAGGGCGTTTTTTAGGCGGTACATGTCGGCATCTTCCAGAGCAATTTTTCCTTGAAACGCTTGGTAGCGGCGCAAAGAAATAACCAACAAATGATCCGCTTTTGTGTCAAACGGTTCCAATTTGATTTGTTGATTTTTCAAAGCATCTAAAAGCGGTCTTGCCGAAATTTTTCCATCCGCTCCTAAAATTAAATAATGTACAGTTTGCCCGGCAGAAAGTATTGGCAACGTGCCACAAAGCGTGATGGCTTTTTGGGCGGTTCGGTATGAAAAATCCGTTGAGGAAAATGCCACCTGTTGTGTGGGCCGCACGCCTGCGTTTTTTATTTTTGCGCACAAGGCGTTTTGATGTGTGTGTGAGCGGGAAATAATTTCCGGTGCAATATGTTCTTTTTCCAAAAAATCCAATAGCGAAAACGGATCTTGAGGTACAAGCAAAATATCTGCGCCTGCTTCTAAAGCTTTGCGTGCAGCTTGTTTTTCGTCGCCGATGGCTTTCATTAAAAGAGCATCGGTCAACACGCATCCGTCGTATTGAAATTGTCGGCGTAACATTTTATCGGCTATTTCTGGGGATAGAGAAGCCGGATTTGTTTCATCTATTTCCGGTAGCAATAAATGGCCCAACATTACGCTATCGGCAAATGGTAACAGTGTCTGAAACGGCACCAGTTCACGTGCCAACAGTTGCTCACGTGTTTTGGTAAGTATAGGCAGTGCTACGTGTGAATCGGTAGTGGTATCTCCGTGACCGGGAAAATGTTTTAGACTGGACAAAGCTCCGCCTTTTGTCAGACCTTTTAAAAATGCACGGCCCAACCGAATAACTAGTTGAGGATCTTTCCCAAAAGAACGTGTATTTACAATAGGGTTCAACGAATTGTCTGCCAAATCCAATACGGGGGCGAACACCCAATCTACTCCTAAACTACGCGCTTGCCGGGCCGTTAAAAATCCTTTTTCAAAGGCCAACGCTTCATCGTTAGCCGCTCCTAAAGCCATGTTGGACGGAAGTAGCGGGGCGTCAGGTAACCAACGGCCCAGGCCATCTTCGTAATCAGCCGAAATAAGTAAATAATCTAAAGGGGAAACACGCCGCACTGCGGCGGAAAAATCGGCTACTTGTTGGCGCGTGCCGCCATACAAACAAAATCCGCCTACTCCTTGTTTGGCTAATGCTAAAGCATCGTCTAACGGGGTTTTATCAAACCAAAAACCAGGGTGTACAAGTCTGGCTATATTCATAGTGTAATTTTCCCCAAAATGGCGGCCTTATTGGCGCCGGTGGCTTGTGGACAATGGTTGGGTTTTTTATGTAACGCCAACCAGGCAAATAGAGCAAAAGCAGCGCTTTCTTTTGCTTGTGGGTCAATGCCGTATTTAAGCGAAGTGGTAATTTTAAGATGCGGTAATAACTGTTGCAAAAATTGCAATAAAGTTTTGTTATAACATCCGCCTCCAGACACGACGATTTCTTTTTGCAGAGAACGCGGTACAAAACGGGAAATTTGATCGGCTACTGCCGCGGCTGTAAAATACGTTAAAGTGGCTAATAGATCATTATAATTTTGCGTTTGGAGATTAAAGTATTGTTCCAGATAAGAAAACCCAAAAGTATTTTTATCTAAACTTTTTGGAGGTTTTTGTTTAAAGAAAGGTTGTTTTAATAATTTGGAAATTAACACTTTATCCGGCTTGCCTTTAGCTGCGTGTGTTCCGTTTTTGTCAAACGGTTGACGTAGATATCGTTGGGCACAGAGATCTATTAAAGAATTTCCGGGCCCTATATCAAAACCAATCGGTTTGATCTTTTTGCCAACGACGGAAAAATTAGCCACACCGCCGATATTAAGTAAAATTTTAGCAGTTCCTTTTCCCCAAATATATTCATCAAAAAAAGGCATCAATGGGGCGCCTTCTCCTCCCAACGCAATATCTTTAGCGCGGAAGTCACTCACTACGGGCACACCAAATTGCGTTGCCATAAAACTTGGTTCTGCCAGTTGTAAGGTGTGAGGCGTTTTTGCGTGCGGTGCGTGCAGAATTGTTTGACCGTGCGAGCCAATCACACAGATGTTTTTTGCAGAGAGATGGAAATCGTGCAAAAACCGTTTGACGGTTTTGGCGTATAACGCTCCCAATTCGTAGTTGAGTTCGCTGGCTTGCTGGACATTTAATTCCCAAGCATTTAACAATTTTTGTTGAAGAGATTTAGGGTAAGGATAATTCTTAAAATGTACGATTTGAAATGGGTACACGCGTACCGCGCTGATAGTAAGCCCATCGGCGCTGGTGCCGCTCATGAGTCCCAAAGCCAGTTTAGTCATTGAGTGTTTTTCCTAAAAATCCGTTTGCCTTTTTTAATTGGGCTTGCGCTTGTATGCGCGTTATTTTTTTACGGTGCATTACCACCGCTGTTTTAACATTTTTACCGGAAGAAATAAGTAGCTTAGTGGCCGTTTTCTCATCTGTTTGTGCAATTTGCGCAATGAGCCGTACGGCCCGTGCAACGAGTTTTTTATTCGTCGGCTGGACGTCCACCATGAGATTGCCGTATGTTTTTCCACACAAAACCATGGCCCCGGTTGTAATAGCATTGAGCGCCATTTTGGTCGCCGTGCCTGCTTTTAAGCGGGTGGAACCGCTCAAGGCCTCAGCGCCTGTTTGTAAGCAAATGTGTAAATGCGCGTGGGAAATATCAGCAGTGGGATTACAAGAAACGAGTATAGTTTGTGCCCCGGTTTTTTGTGCTTGTGTCAATGCGCCTAATACATAAGGTGTGCGCCCGCTGGCGGTTAGTCCGAAAACGAGGTCACCTTTGCGAGCGTGTTTTTTGATTTCGCGTGCGCCTTGTTTTGCGTCATCTTCGGCTCCTTCTTGTGAGCGGAACACGGCCTTGTTTCCGCCGGCAATTAAACCAATAATTTCCCCCGGTTTGGTGCCGAACGTAGGTACGCACTCTACCGCTTCCAAAATGCCGAGTCGTCCGCTGGTGCCCGCTCCGATAAAAATAATTTTATGTTTACCGGAATACGTTTTTGCAGCCCAAATAATCGCGGTAGCGATTTCTTTGTTGGCTTTTTTAACAGCGCGTGCTGCATTGAAATCTTCCACATTAAACACGTGGGCCAAGGCCGCCGGACTTAAGCGATCCAGGTGTTTTGTGCGTGGGTTAATCCCTTCGGTAGGTAGTTGGTTTTTCATAAAGATTATTGTTTGATTTGTTTAAAGCGCTGTTCGGTTTCTTCCAACGTTTTAATTTTAAAGCACAGCGGCACTACGGCAAACGATAACAGACTGATAAAAGCCGTTACCCAGAAAAATTGTTCGTAGCCAAGTGCCATTTGCATTTTGCCCGAAATCATGGACGGTATCATCATCCCCAACGCCATAATCCCGGTGGAAATAGCGTAGTGGGAAGTTTTGTACGCCCCTTGCGAAACGTACATAATAAACACCGTTAGTGCCATCATGGCTAACCCGTAGCCGAAGTTTTCCAAGGTAATCAAGGTGGCAATTACCGGGATACCCGGTTTGGCTACAGCCAGATATACGTAAAAGAAATTCGGTAATACCAGTAAACAGGCAAACGGCCAAATACATTTTTTAAAGCCGTATTTGCCCAGCAACCACCCACCGAATAAATTGCCTGCGATAATTCCGCCCAAGCCCAACGTGCCTTTAATCCAGCCGAACGTTTCCATAGATAGGCCAAGGGCGCCTTCTGCGGCGGGTTTGAGTAAAAATAGCGGAACTATTTTTTCCAGGAGAGCTTCTCCAAAGCGGTAAATAAGAATAAACAGCAAGATATAAATGATATTTTGTTGGGTAAAATAGGAAGCAAAGGCATCTTTCCACGCGCGCGTTTGCGAAGATGCCACGGGTTTATCGTCTTGCGGGCGCGGCAAGACCTGGGTGTGAAAAACGGCAAACGCCAAAAATAAGAGTCCTAAAAATCCAAATAAACAAACCCAATTATATGGTTTGGCTACAAGTCCCCGTTCGGCTAATGCCCCTGTGGCCGAAATGAACACACCACTGCCTAAAATCATGGCTAAGCGGTAAAAAATCGTACGCACTCCCACAAAGAGGGATTGGTCTTTGGGGGAGAGGGCTAATAGATAATAACCGTCGGTGGCGATATCTAGCGTGGCGGAGGCAAACGCTCCGAAAAAGAATCCGAATAACGTAAGCGTAAACGTGGTTTGCAGGCCGGCTTGCTCGGCATACATAAACGCTTGAATGCCCAAAATGGCGGCAATCAGCAAAAATACGCCGGACAAAACCGTTTGCGCAGTAAGTAACCAACGGCGTTTAGTGGAACGTGCGTCCACTAACGGACTCCAAAACATTTTTAAAATCCAGGGCAGATAAAGCCAACCCGTCCACAAGGTAATTTTATCATTGGGGAGTCCCAAATCCGCATACAACAATACAGACACCGTGTTGATAATAATATACGGGAATCCTTCGGCTAAATACAACGTGGGGATAAAACCCCAAGGAGATATATTTATTTTCATTTGAAAGAATATTTTCCAGCCAATAAATTAGCTAACGGACGGGTCGTGTCATTTTTTTCAAAAAGCATTTTTATGATGGCTGTGAGCGGCACTGCCAGAAGTGCCCCCATAATGCCCCACACCAATGCCCAAAAGATTAAGCAAGCTAGCACGATGATAGGATCTAAATCCATCCCTTTTCCGAGCCATTTGGTTTCTAAAATGTTTCCAACAACAAAATGAACGGCCGTAAGCAAGATAAGGGCCAACACTAGTCGCCAATCAAATCCATATTGTAAGAATAATACCGGCAACGGAAGTGTAGTGGAGATAAAAGGCCCTACGTTGGGGATGAAGTTGAGTACAAAGGTAATGACGGCTAACATAGAAGCTAACTCTGTTTTGATGGAAGCTAATACTACCCAAGTGAAAAACGCGGCTAACAGCGAAACAAAAATTTTGATAAGTAAGTAAAAAGAAATTTGCTGTTGTATATTGCCGACTAAAGAAGGTTTGTCATCCGTTGCTTTACCCATAAAGATGAAGATGACAAACAGGGTGATTAATAATGAATTGGTGATAATAGACATCAACGTCCCACCCAAACTTTTTACAAAATTGAAAACAGGCAATTTAACAGCTGTATCTAAAACAAATTGGGCATTTAAACTGATGCCATATTTTTGTGAATGGAGCAAAAGCCAATTTAATGTGTCGTTGAGGCGATTTGTATAAGTGGTGGCCCCGGAAATAAAACTTTCAATGGAATTGGAGATAAATAAAACCGATGAAGTAATCAGCGCCAAAAAGGCAATAAAACTAATAATGAGACCCAAAGAATAAGGAACTTTCCACTTTTGTTTCATTTTTTCAGCCAAGGTCCCGGCTACCATGGAAATAAACAAAGCAATTACAAACGGCATTAAAATGGTTTTCGTGTAGACGAGCACGGCGGTAGCCGCTGTGCCGGCAAGAATCATTAAACAGACATTATTGATGGGGGCCAGTTTTTCGGCGGTAGTATTTATAAGCATAGATATCTCCTCAATTTAGTATAGCATACCCGGCGGGGTTGTGGCGAAAAAACAAAAGGAATATGCTTACTGATTATGGCAGTATCGTATTAGCCCAATAAAAAACCCGCACGAAGCGGGTTGCATTAAATGGTGGGCAGTACAGGGTTCGAACCTGTGACCTTCCGCGTGTGAGGCGGACGCGCTACCACTGCGCCAACTGCCCAAAAATTTTTCTTTCGGCATATTCGCCCCTACGGACGGGCTTTGTGTAACAAGCACTGCGTCACCTGCCAAAAGGGTTGTTTTCTATTCTTATTATACTAATTTTCCCACTGAAATGGAAATTCTCTACTCATGCCCAGTTTTGGTGTCTCCATAATCGTTATTCTAATTTGATATACTATAGAAGATGAATTTGTGCTTGTTAATGAACGGGCGATTTCTGTTTGGCAAGGAGTCTAAATAAAATTATGGAATGGAGTTTGCTTTTTAACGCGTTTATTGGTATATTAGCCATTTTGAATCCTATAGGCAATATGCCCATTTTTTTGGAGCATGTGGAAAATGAAACCCCCAGCGTACAACGCGCTGTGGCTCTTTTAATGGCGTTATCAATCTTTATTTTATTATTGATTTTTTTCTTGTTTGGAAATCGTATTTTAACCATGTTTGGTATTACATTGCCGGCATTCCGATTGGCGGGGTCTATTATGATATTGCTTATCGGGCTTCGCATGTTGCAGGGAAAGAGCAAATTTGAGCAACACGGTATAGAAACCGCAGCGGTTTCCGGGAATACTTTTGATCAAGCCCGTAATAGTTTAAGTCATATTTTAGTGCCGGTGGCCATGCCTCTTTTTATGGGGCCGGGCACAATTACGACGGTCATTCTATATGCGGAAAAAAGCAATACGTTTCTGATGTCTTTAATGATGATTTTGGTACTGTTTCTGTGCGCTTGCATTGTGGCACTGGTGCTCGTCAGTTCGCATTATATTTTTGACAAAATCGGTCGCAACGGTACGCAGATTGTTATCCGATTTATGGGGATGGTCCTGTGTGCAATTGCCATGCAATTTTTAATTGACGGGGTGGCTCAACTGCTCCCCGGCGTGTTAGATACGGCTTTTATTCACACCGGCGTAAAATAGTTGAAAAAATCGTTTGTCTATTCGTGCCCCGACAGATTACGGCATCCGGTAAGTGCCGCCTAAATTTGTGGAAGAAGCTTTCCAAACTCTTTGGCAGTAATCGCCACGGTTTCTGGTAAAAGGGAATGCGCTAGTATTTGCGTTGTGTTCTACGCATAACAGTTTATGCGTGAAACTATTGTAGTTTTCCGAACTTATCAAATACAAAAAACCTGCGCCGGCATAGGGGCCGGAAATACGCCCTACCATAATTCCGTCTCCAAATCCTTCGTGATACAGTTGCACGGACCAGTCCGCGTTGGAACGTGCTTGCGCACTGGAAGATGAGGAACCGTCAACGAACTTCGTGTTCCCTGCCCAAGGGATATCTACCGCTAATTCATCAAAATGGCGGGCATACGTGCCATTAGCTATGCGATAGTTCTCTTGCGCGGCGGCAATTGTGCGTATGATGGAAAAGGCCTGGGATGCTTTAGATTTTTCCACCACTTTTCTATATTGTGGTAAAGCGATAGATGCTAAAATACCAATGATAAGGACGACTACCAAAAGTTCAATGAGAGTAAAACCGTTTTTATGATTTGCGATACAGATTCTCCCACGCGGAGAGATGTGAAGGGGACAATCCTTTTTTTGAGGTCCTAACATAATATCTCCAAAAATATAAATGCGTATCGCCTTTCACATTGTAACAATTTTTAGTAGACGATTAAAGTACAATATATACATGGAGCATTTTAAACTCGTCTCTAAATTTAAGCCGGCAGGTGACCAGCCCAAAGCCATAGAGGCACTTACCCAAGGCATAATACATGGTAAAACGCGTCAGACGTTACTCGGTGTAACGGGGTCCGGTAAAACGTTTACCATGGCCAACGTCATTA
>CACYBL010000054.1 GCA_902772695.1 uncultured Elusimicrobium sp. | reverse complement strand
TTCGGTTATGTTTTTGGGCATGGAAAGCGGACCTTTAATGCCTTCCATATTCATCAAAATAAAGCGCGAGGCATTGTAAAGTTTATTGCAGAAATTACGTGCACCCGTAATGCTTTCTTCAGCGTACGGAATATCTTTACTGGGCACCGCTTGCATGAGCAGCGAAAAACGCACCGCGTCCGTACCATATTTAGCGGTCATGTCCAATGGATCAATAACGTTGCCTTTGGACTTACTCATTTTTTGTCCGCTTTTGTCACGTACGATACCATTGAGGTAAACATCCTTAAAAGGGAGTTTGCCGGTAAAATCAAGCCCGGTCATTACCATACGCGCGACCCACAGATACAGAATTTCGTACCCTGTGACCATAACGGTAGTGGGATAAAAATGTCCCATATCGAAGGTCTTTTCGGGCCAACCAAAAACGGACATAGGCCACAAAGCAGAAGAAAACCACGTATCTAACACATCGGGATCTTGCACCAAATCATGGCCCCCACAATGCGGACATTTTTCCGGTTTTTCAAACGAAACAATCGGATGGGCTCCATCTTCAAAAGAGACTTTGGTCAGTTGTTCGCGGCCTTGCTGATCGGTTGCAAAGGTAAGTCCTTTGCCACTACACTGGCGGCAATACCAAACCGGGATGCGGTGCCCCCACCAAATTTGGCGGGAAATGCACCAATCCTGAATGTTTTTGAGCCAATTTAAAAAAGGGTTTTTCCAGCTGGCCGGATGGAAAGCTAATTCGCCCGATTCGGCAGCTTTGATAGCCGGAGCTGCCAGTTTATCCATCTTGACAAACCATTGTTCACTCATAAACGGCTCAATAGTGCTATGGCAACGATAGCAAGTGGAAACAGCATTGTTGTATTTTTCTTCTTTGACAAGTAGTCCCGCAGCGTCTAAATCCTTGACAGTTTCTTTGCGGCAGACCTCGCGGTCCATACCCATATATTTTTCGGGGCAATTGATCATCTTGCCTTTGTCGTTGATAACCGTCAAAATGGGTAAATTGTGACGCTTGCCGACTTCGTAGTCCGTTGCATCATGAGCCGGCGTAATTTTTAAAGCTCCGGTGCCGAAGTCCATTTCCACGGCTTCATCGGCAATGATCGGAATGGCACGGTTTGCCAACGGAATAATTACCTTTTTCCCGATCATTTTTTCAAAGCGTTTATCTTTCGGATTAACGGCAATAGCCGCATCTGCATAAATGGTTTCGGGCCGGGTAGTAGCAATAATAATGCCGGCACTTCCGTCCTCACCTTTGTATTGTAAATGCCACAGTTTGCCGGCATGTTGTTCATGTTCCACTTCAATGTCAGACAACGCAGTAGAACAACGTACGCACCAATTGATGAGGCGTTTTCCCCGGTAGATATATTTTTTATCCCACCATTGTTTGAAACATTCATAGACAGCTTTGGCGCGTTTATCGTCCATGGTAAAGCGGATATCACTTAAATCCAGTGCCCATCCCATCTTACGGAATTGTGTATAAATAGCGTTGCCGCATTCGTTGTACCATTCCCAAATAACTTTGATAAATTCTTCACGGCCCAGATCGTGGCGGGATTTATGTTGTTCTTTAGCGAGTTTCTTTTCGATAACATTTTGGGTAGCAATACCACCGTGATCCGTACCGGGCACCCAATAGGCATCTTCACCAAACATACGGTGCGCGCGGATAAGCACATCCTGTAACGTATTAGTGGACGCGTGGCCCATGTGCAGAGCGCCTGTGATGTTGGGCGGCGGGATAACAATAACAAACGGTTTTTTGGTTTTATCTGCTTTAGCGGCGAAAAGTTTGGCATTTTGCCATTTCTCGGCGAGTTTTTGTTCTACTTCTTGCGGTTCATACGCTTTGGGTAACATAATTTTTCCTCGGTTTTTGAAATTGCGTGATGTGACTTCACGCGTAACCTATTTATATTTTACTATTTATCTTGCGTGCAGGGAAATTTTATGCGAAAATATGAGCATAGGGGTTCTTATGACAAAAATAGGTATTATTTGTGCGTTATCCAATGAAAGCAAGCAACTCATTTCTCGTTTGAAAATCCAACAAACGATACAGTTCGGGCCGTTTCAGTTCGTTCAAGGGCAGTTAAACGGATGCGAAATTATTTTATCGCAAAGCGGTATTGGCAAAGTCAATGCCGCAATCGGGACCTTGGAGATGATTAAAAATTTTCAACCGGATTACATCCTCAATACCGGAGTGGCAGGAGGATTGTCTTGCGTGTTGAACTCTATGGACACAGTAATCGGTACGCACTATATTTACCATGATGTTTGGTGTGGCCCCGGGAACGAATACGGCCAAGTACAGGATCTGCCGATGGCTTTCCCGGCGGATAAGTTATTGCTTGCTGCGGCTCAAAAACTGAGCCCGGATGCTTCTTCAGCTATACATACCGGGCTGATTTGTACAGGTGATCAGTTTATTTCCGGTCCGGAACCTGTTGCAAAAATCTTAAAACATTTCCCGCAAGCATTGGCGTGTGATATGGAATCGGCAGCTATTGCACAGGTGTGTTACCGTTACAAAATACCCTTTTTAAGTATGCGGTTGATTAGTGATGTGGCTGGAAAAGATACGTCCAATGCGACTCAGTACGAAAACTTTTGGATGACGTTAGCGTCCAAGGGATTTGCACGTACCTGGGCGTTGCTCAATGAACTGACTAAGGAGTTTAATGGATGAAAAACCAAGTGACAAGTTTTGAAATAGATCATGAAAATCTAACCCCCGGGGTTTACATAGCCCGTCGGGATGAGATTGGCCCTAAAGTGATAACCACTTTTGATGTCCGGCTCAAGGCACCGTATCGTCAAATGCCACTTACTCCGGCGGTAATTCACACGTTGGAGCACTTGGGCGCGGTGTATTTGCGGGAACACTCTTCTTGGGCCGATAAGGTCATTTATTGGGGGCCGATGGGATGCCAGACCGGTTTTGATTTACTGATTGCAGGTACATGGGAAGCATCTGATGCGGTGCCGCTGTTATGTGAGACGTTTTTATTTATTGCAAATTTTGAAGGCCCTATCCCCGGTTCTGAACACGCTTGGCAATGCGGAAACTATCGCCTGCACGATTTAGTAGGGGCCAAACGCGAAGCGCGGGCGTTTGCCGAAGTGCTAGCTAATTGGAAACCGCAAGACAGTATTTATCCGACCCGGAAAGACTGTCCAAATGTACAAAAACCTCCAACGGTATGCCCGTAACCAAGACTACTTCTTGTGCTATAGACCCGGAAGTTTTAGATGAAAACGGCCGTGTCCTTTGTGCAACAACGCCGCAAGATCACGCTCGCCCGCAAGGTGATACGAGTGGTTTGCTAGGAGGGCTGTTGGTATTAACCGTGGGTTTTTTGACCACAATAGCGGTGATATTGTTTGGTTTGGTTGTTGTTTGTCCGTTGTTGCTTTTAGGACGGTTATTTGGTTTCCAAGTTCGTTTTTGGAAATCGTAAAAGATGCGTGAAACAATCTAATTTGCTATAATAAAAAAGTACTCTTTATACCGCGCACCGATTTTGGAGAGGTGGCCGAGCGGTTTAAGGCACAGTCCTGGAAAGACTGCATACGGGAAACCGTATCGAGAGTTCGAATCTCTCCCTC
>CACYBL010000053.1 GCA_902772695.1 uncultured Elusimicrobium sp. | reverse complement strand
ATTTATGGTGGATGTAGCTCAGCTGGTTAGAGCGCCGGTCTGTGGAACCGGAGGTCGCGGGTTCAAATCTCGTCATCCACCCCATTTTATTTCCATCGCAGCATTTTCCAGTTTAAATCACCTAGCAATTTCTAGGGCTTTTGTCCCTTTTTACATATTGCCCCACAAAATTCTCCGTTGCGTGACCCTCGTTTTAAAGAAGAAAATCCTATTCTATCCGATGTGCCGAATCGCATAACAGATAATAACCGTGTTTCAAGATTGTAGTGGCTTTGGCAACGGCTTCTTCCTCCAGATTTATATACGTTGGTAAAGAAAAAGAATTAATTACTTAGATTAAATCCCAACCTAATAAATCTATTACTGTGGTTCCGATGGATGGACGGTATTATTGACATGAAAATTGAAAATTTATTACCTTAATATTAAATAACAATGTAATACGAAGAGGGGTTTGGGATGAAAAAATTTTTCTTTATAAAAATTCTGTTGATCTGCATTGCAATAGGTTCTTTTGTAACGGCTAGAGCTGTTTCTTTCGCCGTTTCCGCTGAGCAAGAGGCCACAGATACAACAGAAGCGGTGTTATTTGTCTCCAATTCCTGCGGCTGCTGCATTAACTTAAAACAAGAACAATTTAGCAAGCGATTCCGAGAAAGATATGAAGGCAAACTGTTATTAAAAGAATACGAAGTACATACTCCCGAAGGTGACCGGTTGTCCCGCAAGTACAACATTGACGCCACTCCTAATTTGTTTATCGGGAAAACCAAGGTGGAAGCCAGCTGCTATACGGAAGAAATGTTCCGCGCTATTGACCGAGTGCTGCCCAAGCATCAAAAGAAACGTCCTGCCGCCAAACAGACTGCGCAAGAACCCTATGTTATGTCTATCACGACTGAGGAAGAAGAATTAACCGGCATCGCTTCTAAAAAGGATCTGTCCCAAATGCAGAAATACCTGGAACGCGTGAAAGATGATAATGCCCAAACGTTGGGATCTATCGTTGCTATGTTTAACAATAAAGTTGTTGCCCAAGCGATGGCCTTAATTGACACAAATGAAAAAAAATTGAAAAACTTGGCAAATAAAAGTTCTTCTTTTCAAGCATTTAAAAAAGGGGCTGCCCAGATAGAAACTACCCAACAAAAACAATTAGATCAATTGCTCAGAACGGCTCTTAAATCGAAACGGAAATAATAACCTGGGTGCTATAAATAAGGGAGGGCGGAATTCCGGAGTTGTACATTCTGCCCCTTGAAGTATGCTTTCGTTGTTTTCCACAGCAATCAATATCCTTTGCCTATCATCGCGTCATTGACAATTTTCCCCCCTTCTTTTATACTATAGAATGACAGCAAAATTAAATATTTAGATATTTGGAGATTTTATGAAACCCACATTTACGCGCGGGTTCACGCTTATTGAACTATTGGTAGTCGTTTTAATCATCGGCATATTGGCATCCATTGCGGTGCCGCAGTACAAGATGGCCGTGCACAAGTCCCGTATTCGCTCCTATCTATCCACGGTTCGGGCTTTGGCTGATGCGGAAGAATTGCATTATTTAGCAAATAATACTTATGTCGGTGTTGAGAGAAAAGAAGAACTGGATTTCAGTTTCCCGAAGGAGTGTCAGCCCCTTCCTTCCAATACTAACAGATTGAGTTGTAATAACCATGTTACTTTGGTTACTTTTGGGGATCCCAGTGGGCCCTATCCGGGTGCTTCTATTGCTGTGGGTATGTTATACTGCCTTGATGGTTCGCGACCTTGCGAACGTGACGATTTGCAATTTATGAAAGTATTTGAACATCAATACGAGGGAAGTGCCCTTGCTGGGAGCGAGGGTAGGTGGCGATGTAGTTGTAGAGACAGTAACAATACCTTTTGTAAGAAACTGTGTGTTAGCGTAGGACAAGACTTAAATCCTCCCCGGCAGTAGAAATGAAAGATTTTAAAAAGGAAATAACTTTATGAAACATACTTTCATGCGCGGGTTCACGCTTATAGAATTATTGGTGGTTGTTTTAATTATCGGCATTTTGGCATCTATTGCGGTGCCACAATACAAGAAGGCAGTGCATAAAGCACGCATGAGAGCTTACCTGCCCACTATTCGGGCGTTGGCTGAGGCCGAGGAATTGTATTATCTGGTAAACAACGAATATACCCGGATGACTGACCGGGATGGGTTGGATATAGCTTTTCCTTCGGAGTGTAAAGTTGACCCGGAACACGATTGGCGGCTAAATTGTAGCAACCATGTTACGTTGACACTTTTTGGAGATGGAACCAGTGAGGCAATGGGCGGAAATCCGGCAGGCGTGGGAATTTTGTATTGCTATGACGGCTCGCAACCTTGCGGAGATAATCAAGATATACGGCTCAGAAAGATGTTTGAACACCAACCGGAAGGCGGTTACTACGAAAGTGTAGCCGGCAGATGGGGTTGCTCGTGCGTGAGTAGTACCGATGCTTTTTGTACCAAGCTGTGCGCTAGCGTGAGAGAAGGCCTAAATCCTCCACGGCAGTAAGGCAGAAAAGAACCCCTGACAATATGATCACTTCTTTTTTCATCGGCTCATGTATTTCTAGGCCCTAATGTACCGCTTCCTTGGGCCTTTTGACCCTGGAAAAAACAAGCCAAGTACGATATACTTATGGTGTACAGTATTCATATGAAAAAAGTATTTGTCTGTTTTTTATTACTTGTCTTGGCAGAGAATTCATTTATCCTTGCTCAGGGTTTCTATTGTGGGAAAATTCCTCCGGCAACTGTAAAACCCGCATGTACTGCCTTTGTCGGAGAGACTTTCCCCATGGCAGATGCCGTATTCACACGGCTTGCCGCAACAGCGCGCACCAATGCTATTGCCCGGTTTTCTTCTCCATCCCGCGCCAATCAAGCATATATTTCCGGCAAACCCCCTTTCCTTGTTCACAAATTCTTCTCGGAAGAAGTATCTTCGCTCGCAAGGTCTCCCATGGTTTCTTCCTCCATGGAAGGCCAACTTTTTGACTTACTTTGTCAACTTGAAAAAGATTCCCGCTTCCCGGCAGATATCACAACCGATCTGAAAAAAGCTCTTACAACACGCTCCCTAGCTGCCCGTTTACGATGGCCCGAAATATGGGCAGAGATCTCTTTGGATTATACTCGTTGGCCATTTCAGGCGGCAGATTTCACCCCTCCTCAAAACACAGATTCTCTACATAATTTGATAGTTTTAGTCATCAATGACGATCCTGAAATTGTTGCTCAGATACGCGCTCAACTGATGCCTTACACCTCTCATATACTTGTAGCTTATGATTTATCTGAATTGGAGCGACATGTCCAGGGTCTAAAATATAGAAACCAACGACCTCATTATGTAATTACGGATGGAGCTATCGGTAGATATGAAACAGATGCTGATGCCAAACAACTGATTAAACAATCTTTCCCGGAAATAGCAGACGCCATCGGTTTTGTACTTCTTTCAGATTCTTCTTCTCTTCTTCAAGCTTCGCGGCGCGGATATGTATCTGATTGGGAACGTATCGGGAATGACTCTTTCCCAAACATGGGGTATTTATTACTCAATTTAGAGAACAAGTTGCATATCGGAGCGACAATCAATAGCTCCCCAATTTTATAATATCATCTTCTTAAAGTAATCATTTTTATTTCCTTGCCGGTGACCAATGGTTCCCCTTTCCCTATGTAAATATGTTATGATAGTTCTTAAGAGGGGAGAAAACGGTCCAACGTATTAGAACCGTCCAACACCACCTACCATGGAGGCCGTTTATGAAAGTACTGTTACTTGCCGGCGGGCTAGGCTCTCGCTTAAGCGAAGAAACTGTTTTGAAACCTAAACCGATGGTGGAAATCGGCGGGTATCCTATCTTGTGGCATATCATGAAAATCTATTCTTACTATGGTTTCAACGATTTTATCATCCTCACAGGATACAAATCTCATATTATCAAAGAATATTTTGTTAACTATTACCAACGTTATTCCGATATTACGGTAGATATGGTTAACAATTCGGTCACAGTCCACAAAACCCGCCAAGAACCTTGGAGGGTGACTATGCTCTACACCGGGCAAAATACCATGACGGGGGGGCGCATCAAAAAAGCCCTTCCATACATAAACAACGAACCTTTCTTACTTACGTATGGAGACGGAGTGAGCGATATTGACATCTCCGCCTTGATCAAAGACCATAAAAATTCAGGAAAATTAATGACTATGACCGCCGTGAAACCATCCGGGCGTTTCGGTGCACTCGTGATTGATGGGAAAAACACTATTACCTCTTTTATGGAAAAACCGAAAGGGGACGGTGCCTGGATTAACGGCGGCTTTTTTGTATGCCAACCGGAAGTAATGAATTATATTGGAAACGGAGATGACGTTATTTTTGAACGGACTCCGTTAGAAACACTGGCCCGGGAAGGACAACTGCATGCATACAAACATGATGGTTTTTGGCAACCGATGGACACGCTGAAAGACAAACACCAATTAACCGATTTGTGGGAAAGCGGTCAAGCTCCGTGGAAAAAATGGGAGAACTAACTTATGTGGCGTAAAACCTATCAAGGCAAACGCGTATTACTTACCGGACATACTGGATTTAAGGGAGGGTGGCTTGCCTTGTGGCTTAAGGAATTGGGAGCAGAGGTATGCGGATATGCGCTATCCCCCAACACAACTCCTTCGTTATTCAATGCCACGCAATTGTCCAACCAAATTACCAGTGTAATCGGGGATATTCTGGACAGAAAGAATTTGGAAAAGACTTTTCAGGAGTTTCAACCGGAAATTGTTTTCCATTTGGCTGCTCAGCCCCTTGTACGATTATCTTATACCGAACCCGTTCGCACCTATGAAACAAATGTAATGGGTTCTCTTTATGTGTTGGAAGCCGCCCGAGAAACTCCCAGCGTGAAAGCTTTTGTAAATATTACTACCGATAAATGTTATGAAAACAAAGAAGTCGCCCGCGGATATAAGGAAGACGACCCCATGGGTGGATACGATATGTATTCTTCTTCCAAGGGGTGTGTGGAAATTTTATCGGCTTCCTTCCGCCGCTCTTTTTTACAAGATGGTGGCTATTCTTTAGCTACTGCCAGGGCCGGCAATGTCATTGGCGGAGGAGATTGGGCTGCAGACCGTTTAATACCGGATTGTATCCGCGCTATAGAAGCCGGGCAAGAAATTGAAATCCGCAATCCGGCGGCTACCCGTCCGTGGCAACATGTATTGGAACCCTTATCTGGTTATCTGTTATTGGGGCATTTACTCTATACCCAAGGCAATAAATATGCCGAAGGTTTTAATTTAGGGCCTAATCCTCAAAGCGTACTTACCGTGGCCGAAGTCGCTCAGCAAGTAGTACAAGCATACGGGAAGGGCACCGTCAAAGTACACAAACGTGACAATTTGCATGAAGCCAATTTGCTCATGCTGGATATCACTAAAGCCGCTCAAGTGCTTGGTTGGAAACCTTCTTACACGGCCCAAGAAGCCATTGCTAAAACTGTGGCGTGGTACAAGAAATTTTATGAAGGAAACCACGATATGCGTGCGTTTACCGTACAACAAATTCACGAATACGAAGAGAACTTAGTATGGAAAAAGAATTAAGACAAGCTGTTAAACAAGCCGCCCTTAACTACTACCGTCAAACTCATGGGCAGAAAAAAGAATTTACTTATATCCCGCCGTCCGGAAAATTATTGGACGAAGAGGATCTTCTCCAGCTCATTGATGCAAGTTTAGATATGTGGCTTACTGCCGGCCGTTTTAATGACCAGTTTGAAAAAGATTTCGCCCAATTCCTGGGCGTCAAATTTGCGCTGTCTACCAATTCCGGCTCATCTGCCAATTTGTTGGCTTTATCTGCGCTTACTTCTCATAAATTAGGTGATAAACGTTTAAAGAAAGGGGATGAAGTTATAACAGTAGCCGCCGGATTTCCTACCACGGTAAATCCTATTATCCAACAAGGACTTGTACCGGTATTTGTGGATTGCGAAATCGGCTCCTACAACATCAATGCATCACAAATAGAAGCTGCCCTTTCCCCTAAAACCAAGGCCATTTTTATTGCCCATACACTGGGAAATATGTTTGATATGGACAAAATTTTGTCGCTTTGCCAAAAACATCACTTATGGCTGATTGAAGATTCCTGTGATGCACTCGGGGCAGAATGGAAGGGTAAAAAAGCCGGCACCATCGGGCACATTGGCACTTACAGCTTTTACCCGGCCCATCATTTAACTATGGGAGAAGGCGGAGCGGTAGTCACTAACGACCCGCAACTGTACCGTATTATCATGTCTTTCCGCGATTGGGGACGGGACTGTTGGTGCAAGCCCGGAGTAGATAATACATGTAAAAACCGTTTTAATATGCAGCTTGGCCACTTACCTTTTGGGTATGATCATAAATATACCTACTCGCATATCGGATTTAATTTAAAAATTACCGATTGGCAGGCCGCACTTGGTGTTAGCCAAGTTAAAAAACTACCGCGCTACATCCAAAAACGCACTGAAAATGCCGCCTATCTAACGAAAGTGTTGGCTGATTTACAAGACTATTTGATTTTACCAACCGTTAAAGAAGGGGTGAAAGCTTCTTGGTTTGGGTATTTAATTTCCGTCAAGCCAAGTGCTCCTTTCACCAAGCAACAACTCGTAGAATATTTAGAGACACACGGCGTGGGTACTCGGCAATTATTTGCAGGCAATCTGTTGCGCCAACCTATGATGGTGGAAAATGAAATCGGACTTCGCATTGGGAACTCCGCTTTGTTAAAATCATGCGAACTAACAGAAAAAGAATATGCGCTGTTGCCCAATACTGATTTTATTATGAATAATACTTTCTGGGTGGGCACTTTCCCTGCTTTAGGCGAAAAGGAACTTGCCAAAACAGCAAGTGTAATTCATGATTTCATAAAAGAGAAAACAAAATAATGCAGAAAAAAATTCTCCTTACCGGCGGTAACGGATTTATCGGGAAAAATATCCAAGAAAGTTTCCTCGCACAAAAATACGAGATCGTCGCCCCACGGAGTTTTGAACTAAATTTGGCTGATACTGACGCTGTAGATGAATTTTTCCGCACTCGTTGGTTTGACGCAGTATTACATGCGGCCACAAAACCCGGGCACCGTAATGCCAAAGATCCCACACGCCTGTTTTATACTAATACCCGCATGTTTGAAAATCTAGCGCGTCATTGTGATAAGTTCGGCAAGCTCATTAATTTCGGCAGTGGGGCCGTATATGATACTGCAGCAGATAACCGTTTGGTAACCGAAGATCAAATCGGTCGCCGCTGTGGTGAAGATGAGCATAGTTTTTGCAAATACGTAATACATCAACGGATAAAAGCTTTGCCCAACGCAATAGACCTAAATATTTTTGGTATCTTCGGGAAATATGAGGATTGGGAAATCCGTTTTATCTCTAATGCTATCTGTAAAACATTATTTAATCTACCCATTACCTTGCGACAGAACCGCCGGTTCAGCTATTTGTATGTGAACGACCTGATGCCAATTCTAGATTATTTCATTACACACGATACAACTTATAAGAGCTACAATATTACTCCGAATGAAGAGACCGAATTATTATCCGCTGCCCAAATCGTACAAAAGCTGGGCGGTAATAATAACGAAATCCGGGTGGCTTCCTCGGGATATGGTTTGAATTATTCAGGCAGTAATGCACGACTAAAAGATGAAATCAAAACCATTCAATTCACTCCGTTTGAACAAGCCGTTGCCCAGTTAATGTCTTATTACCGGCAACATCAAACGGAAATTAACCGAAACTTGCTTTTGGAGGACAAATGAAACATCTCTTTCTACTTGGAGGACACGGCGCTATTGGTTCAGCCATTAAAAGTGAATTTGAAAAAAATGGCTATACCGTTACGGCGCCAAGTAGTAAAGAATTGGATTTATCCGATTCGTCCGCATTAGCCAGCTATATGAAGGGTTTAACCCTGCCGGTAGATGCCGTTGTCTTTTGTGCCGGGCATAATGATCCGGCCCAAATCGGACAACTCACCTCCGAAGAAATACAAAAGACTTTACAAATCAATACAATCAGTTTGTCACACATTATGGCCGCATTACGGCCCCAATTTGAAAAACAGCACAGCGGATATGTATTGGCCATATCTTCTCTGTACGGCACTGTCAGCCGGGAAGGTCGCGCCGCTTATGCCATGTCTAAGCATGCGCTAAACGGGCTTATTCAAACGCTCTCCCTGGAGTTGGGTCCTCATGGAGTTTTGTGCAACACACTTTCTCCCGGATTTGTGTTTACTCCTATGACCCGGAAAAACAATTCTCTTGAAATGATTGCTGCGCTGGAACGTAAAATTCCGTTAGGCAGATTGGCTGACCCAGAAGATATCGCCCGGATTGCCTTTTTCCTATGCAGTGAACAAAACCAATATTTAACCGGACAAGATATTATCGTGGACGGCGGATTTATGGCAGGAGGTTTTCAACATCCATGACTCAGTTTCATTTTACCGTAGATGGTCAATCTTTTTCGTTTGATGAATCTTTTCTAACCCAGCGGGAATTTACCGTGCACTCCGTGCCGCGCAATTACCAAACGGTTTTGGACGAGACTCAAACGCCTTTCCAACTTGTACAACGAATGTTGGATGAAAATCCAAAAAATCTACTTCTTGTAGATCAAAATGTTTGGCAATTGTACGGAAAAAATTTCCGAGTGGAATCCAACCGGGTTATGTTAGTGCAAGCCAACGAAGAGTTTAAAACTTTTCACAACGGGGTAGAACAAGCTATTAGCTTCTTGGAAAAGAATAATTTTGGTAAAGGAGAAACCCTTTTAGTAGTAGGGGGCGGAGTAACCCAAGATATTGGTGCCTTTGTAGGAGCCGTATACAAACGCGGAATCGCATGGCGGTTTTTCCCCACCACATTACTCTCTATGTGCGATTCTTGTATCGGCGGGAAAACCGGCATTAATTATCACAAGGCCAAAAACCAACTGGCTCTTTTTTCTGCGCCGCGCCAAGTGATTATCTGCCCCGCTTTTTTGCGCACCTTGCAAGAACGTGAAATCAAATCCGGCTTAGGTGAAATCTTGAAGCTCTTTATCACCGGTGGCAAGGAATTGTTAAGTCGCTTTTCCAATTATGTTTCCAGTGATGGCAAGGTAAAAGATTTCGCTTCGTTTAAGCCCCTTATTTTAGGTGCTTTAGGTGTCAAAAAACAAATCGTGGAGAAAGATGAATTTGAACTGAATATCCGCAAAAGCCTTAATTACGGGCATACACTGGGACACGCCATAGAAGTCCTGTCCGATTATGCCATCCCTCACGGGCAAGCTGTAACTATGGGTGTATTGATCGTAAATCAATTGAGCCGTCGGCGCGGATTATTAAAACCGCAAGAGGAAAACGAAATTCGCACATTAGCTAAAAATTTATTTCAAACTTCCCGCCTCTCTCCGCATTTGGTACAAGAATTACCTCAACTTCTGCTCAAGGACAAAAAAAGCGTAGGTAACGCCGTCAATTTTGTGTTGATTGCGGCTGCGGGAGATACCCGTTTTGTTAAGATGGAAGTTACTCCCCAACTCACGGAAGAACTTATTGAAATTATGAAAGAGGAATTTGATGTCTTATAGTTTACTGTTAGATTTTGGCGCCACGCGCATCAAATCAGCGCTTTGGGATGACAGTACCGGCAAGTTATTAGATATTAAAAGCCGACCGTGTACTAAAACCAACAGCACTCATCTCCCCTATTTTGAAATTCCGCTAGCCGGACTAACTCGGGATTTTGTTTCTGTATGTGAAGATTATGCCGCTCGTTATGATTATGAAAGAATTTTTATTTGCAGTCAGATGCACGGCTTTGTATTAACGGACGAAAAGCATCACCCCCTTACGGATTATGTCAGTTGGCAAGATGAACGCGCGTTACTTACCCATGGGCAAGAACCAAGTTCTTGGGAATTGTTTTCGCACACTTTTGCATCAGACTTTCAATCCATTACCGGCATGCGTCTTCGCATGGGGTTCCCGGCAGTTAAAGTGTTGGATTTTCTCCGTCAACATCCGGGCATGACGATCCGGGTATTATCCTTGCCCGAAGCATTACTGTTAGCAGCAAAGCCCTATCACAAAGTACACCTGACCATGGCCGCCGGTAGTGGACTGGTTGATTTTGAAACACGGCAAGGGTCGCAGAAATTGCTAGAGTTCATTTCACATACTACCCAAGGGGCTCACGTTGCATTTAACGAAATTGTGACGGAAATAGTACCCGCCGGAGAACTATCCGTCAAACACAAAACCCGATTAGTTTATACAGGTGTTGGTGATCACCAATGTGCCATTCTGGGAGCCGGAAACACATTAGAAACCCTGTCCATTAACATTGGAACCGGCTCTCAGGTATCGGCTATTTGTAAAAAAGCTCCCACCGGTACAAAAACAGAACGACGTCCTTTTTTCAACAACTTACAATTGCAAACCATTACCCATATCCCGGCAGGTCGCGTATTGGCCGAGTTGGTCAATTTCTATCATACACTTACCGGAAAAGACGGTTGGGAGCAATTTCAAAACATTTCCACAGATGATATAGAACGTGCCACTTTGCAATTCAACTTGGCATTTTTTCCGGATGCATGGGGATTTCAAAACGGAGCGGGCAGCATCAGCGGTTTAACGGCAAATGGTTTAACGGAAAAAAACTTCTGGGCTTCCCTCTTCCGTTCATTTGTTCAACAATATATTTCGGCTATCCGCTTGTTTTCTATCAACAGAAAACGTATTGTATTAAGTGGGGGGAAATTAGCCAAACATCCCCTTTTAATAAATCAGTTAGAAAAACAATTGAAAATTCCCTGTGTAGCCATACCGTTAGCGGAAGAAACTTTAACCGGACTTGCCCAGCTAGCGCAAACAGCTAATTAAAGGAGAGAACTCATGAAAGAAAATATTTTTGATGATTTGTTTGTATTGGAACTAGCCAACAATCATTGGGGAAGAGTCGAAAGAGGCATTAAGATTATTGAAGACTTTGCTAAAATTATCCGTTTTAATAACGTCCGTGCGGCTATTAAATTGCAATTTAGGGATGTAGATTCTTTTATTCACAAAGATTTTAAAAATCGCGACGATATCCGTTATATTAAAAAAACTCTGGCTACTAAAATGGATATCAAAGACTATCAAATTTTGGTGGATACCGTTCGCAAGAACAATTGTCTAACCATGGCCACCCCCTTTGATGAAAAATCCGTAGACATGTGCGTTAAATTAGGAGTGCAACTTATCAAGATTGCCTCCTCTGATTTAAATGACTGGATTTTAATTGAAAAAATTGCCACTACTCGCAAGCCGGTCATTGTTTCTACAGGTGGGTCTTCTTTGAAGGATATTGACGATTTAGTTACTTTCTTTGAACACCGCAACATTCCGCTAGCTATTAATCATTGTGTAAGCATTTATCCCTCTGAAAAAAATGAATTGGAACTCAACCAAATTGAT
Organism: uncultured Elusimicrobium sp.; assembly: GCA_902772695.1. Taxonomy (GTDB): domain Bacteria; phylum Elusimicrobiota; class Elusimicrobia; order Elusimicrobiales; family Elusimicrobiaceae; genus Avelusimicrobium. The sequence continues at coordinate 30,765 of CACYBL010000053.1, read as the reverse complement.
TTCTTAAAAAATCGCTACCCCGGGCATGTAATCGGTTTTTCAACACATGAACGTAACGAAGATATTGAAAGTGCCATGCTCATGGCTTATGCCAAAGGAGCACGCACTTTTGAACGCCATATTGATATTGATGCGGATGGCATTGCCGTATCCCCCTATTGTTCGTTGCCGGAAGATTTGGACCGTTGGATTAAAGCTTATCAAAAAGCCGTCAGCATTTGCGGACATGGTGGTGACAGTAAAAGTATTCCCCCCCGCAAAGAAGTAACTTATTTGGATGCATTAGTACGCGGAGTCTACGCCCGATGGGATTTGCCTAAAGGACATAAACTGACAGAGGAAGACGTCTATTTAGCTATCCCTTTACAAAAGGGGCAAATTTCATGTCGGGAATTGATGAGCGGGGAAGTATTATTAACAGATATCAAGAAAGATGCACCTATCAAGATTGACGATATAGACAGTCCTTACGCCAAAAATAAAGACCTAAAAAAACTGATTGACAACCGGGGATTGTAATGCAAAAACTTTCTGACTATCTTGTCAAAAAACTAGAATCTTACGGCGTGCGCCACGTATTTATGGTAACCGGTGGTGGAGCCATGCATTTAGATGATAGTTTCGGAAAGAGCAAAAAAATACACTGCATTTTTAATCACAATGAACAAGCTACCGCCATGGCGGCCGAAGGATATGCCCGTACTCGGCAAGAATTGGCCGTCGTATGTGTTACAACGGGCCCCGGAGGGCTGAATTGTCTTAACGGTGTTTTCGGAGCATGGACAGATAGCGCGCCTGTCTTGTTTATTTCCGGTCAAGTAAAATTTACCACTACACTGGCCAGTTGTCCGCAGGTGCCATTGCGCCAATTAGGAGATCAGGAAGCCCCTATTACCCGCGTAGTACAGCCGCTTACCAAACATGCGCATATGCTTACGAATGCCAGCGACATTGACGCCGCGTTGGACGAAGCTATTTATCATGCCACTACCGGTCGTCCGGGCCCGGTTTGGTTAGACATTCCTATTAATTTACAAGCGGCCATGATTGACCCGGCTAAACTCAAAAAATTTCATGCTCCAAAATCACGAACTGCCCGTATAGAAAGCCAATTAAAAAAAGCAGTCTCTTTGTTAAGCCAAGCCCACAAACCTTTAATTGTTGCCGGGCACGGCGTGCGTATTAGCAACACACAAAAAGAATTATTACAATTACTTAAGCAAACGCAACTCCCGGTGGTAACAACCTTTAACGGATTTGATATCATCCCCGATGACTTACCCAACTTTGCCGGACGTATCGGAACTGTAGGGCAGCGTGCCGGTAATTTTACTTTACAAAACGCAGATGTAATTCTTTTCTTAGGGACGCGCAACAATATCCGTCAAGCCAGTTATAATTGGGAGAATTTCGCTAACAATGCGAAAAAAATTATCGTAGATATTGACCCCGCCGAACTAAAAAAACCGACAGTAAGGCCGGATTTACCCATCTGCGGGGATTTAAAACAGGTCTTACCGCTATTAGTTAAAAAACTTAAAAAACCGTTGGGAAACAATGCGTGGCTCAACCATTGCCGGCATCTGCGTGCCAAATATCCGCCGCTACGTGAATTTGACATTAAACCCGCCGACAAAATCCACCCGTATTACTTTATGGAACGATTAGGGAAATTGCTACCCAAAGACGGCATACTTGTGGCCTCTAACGGTACGGCATGCGTAACGCTGTTTCAAGCGTGCGAATCCAAAAAAGGCCAACGGCTATTTTTAAACTCCGGTGACGCTTCCATGGGATACGGTTTACCCGCCTCTTTAGGGGCTTGTGTAGCCAGCGGGAAACCTGTTGTTTGCGTAGAAGGCGATGGCAGCATAATGATGAATTTACAGGAATTACAAACGATTAAAACGAATCGCCTTCCTATCAAAATTTTTATCATTAAAAATGGCGAATATATTTCCATTGTCCAAACCCAACGCAACTTTTTCAACGGACGCTTAACAGGTTGTAACGCCCAAAGCGGCGTGGAAGTGCCTGATTTTGTAAAAGTTGCCCAAGCGTTTGGATTGCCCGCGGTACGCCTCACCAAAAACCGCGATTTGGAAAAAGGTATTAAAAAAGTACTTGCTGTAAAAGGTCCCGTGGTGTGCGAACTGGATTGCACATCCGACTATACGTTTGCGCCGAAACTTTCCGCGCGCAAACTCCCCGACGGAACCATGGTCAGTCCTTCCCTAGAAGACATGTTCCCGTTTTTAAATCGCGCCGATTACAAAAAAGCCCGTTTCTGAACGAAAACGGCACGAATTTTTTTCTATAATATAAATATGGAACAAGATGTTATTGTAGCTAAACGTGCGGGGTTCTGCCCTGGCGTAAAAAGTGCTATTGATAAAGTATTGGAATTGGCTGCTGGCCAAAAGCCTGTCTATACGATTGGGCCGCTTATCCATAACAAACAAGTAACGGATATGTTGTCAGCCAAACATATTACATCTATTGATATTCCTCAACAAGCCTCGGATAAATCCGGCATCTTAGTTATCCGCGCCCATGGGATTACGCCACAATTTCAACAAGAAATTGAATCTTGCGGAATGGAAGTGGTAGACGCTACTTGCCCACTGGTAAAACATGCCCAAAACATCATTGATAAATTTGCCCGAAAAGGATACCATACGGTTATCGTGGGAGACAGTGATCATGCGGAAGTTATTGGCCTAATGGGCTATACACAAGGGCGGGGTATCGTTGTATCCGGGCCGGAAGAAGCTCAAAAGCTTCCCACTTTTGATAAAGTAAACGTGGTTTCTCAAACTACTCAAAAAGAAAGCGTGTTTTACCAGACAGCCGAAGAAGTCAAAAAACATTCCCGGGTATGCCAGATTTCAAATACTATCTGCCAACCTACTAAAGAACGCCAAAAAGAGACGATTGAACTGGCCCAAAATGCCGATTTGGTAATTGTAGTAGGCGGAAAGCATAGTGCCAATACCGCGCGATTAGCTTTGTTGTGTAAAGGCCTATCCTCGGCGGTACAGCATGTAGAAACCGAAACCGAATTAGACGAAACATTGATTAAACAAGCAAAGAAAATTTTTATTACGGCCGGGGCATCAACACCAGGGTGGGTGATAGACCGCGTAGCCGACCGTGTACGCCAGTTGCGTGGCACAATTCATAAATAATTGGGGGAACAAATGTCTATCAAACGTATTGGAATTTTAACGGCCGGAGGCGATTGCCCGGGTCTAAATGCCGTCGTACGGGCAGTTAGCAAAAATGCACTTACCCACGGCATTGAGGTCTTTGGATTCAAAAATGGTTTTGACGGACTTGTACGGAATGAGTTTATCCGCATTACTAACGAAACTGTTTCCGGTATTTTAACAGTTGGCGGAACGATTTTGGGCTCAAGCAACATTGCCAATCCTTTCAAATACACATTGGCTCCGTTTGGTACGCCGGAGAATCCGCGGAATCTATCCGACGTTGTTATGCATAATTTCAAAGAAAACATGTTGGATGCGCTTATTGCAGTCGGAGGGGATGGTACTCTACACATGGCTCAAAAATTTGTGGAAATGGGAATGCCTATTGTGGCCGTTCCTAAAACCATTGATAACGACCTTTCTGCCACTGACCAAACTTTCGGGTTTGACTCTGCATTACATATCGCTACCGAAGCCATTGACCGATTACATACCACGGCACAAAGCCACCACCGGGTAATGATTGTAGAAACCATGGGACGTTATGCCGGTTGGATTGCCTTGCGTTCAGCCATTGCCGGCGGAGGCGATATCGTACTCATTCCGGAAATCCCCTATAATGATGAAGTTATCGTCAAGTATATTCTGAACCGCAAGAGTAAAGGAAAAACTTTCAGTATTGTGGTAGCCGCAGAGGGAGCCCAAAATGAACAAGGGGAAACCTCAGTGGCACGCACCGTAGCCGGCAGTACCGATGCTATACGTCTGGGAGGTATAGCCAATAAGATAAGCAATATGATAGAAGAAAAAACCGGCATAGAATCCCGGGCCTGCGTATTAGGGCACACTCAACGCGGCGGCACCCCAACCGCATTTGACCGCTGGCTTTCTACTTTATACGGAACAAAGGCCCTGGATATGGTATTAGAGGGAAAATTCGGTTATATGGCTGCTTTTCGCTCTTTTGCAATGAGTGAAGTGAAAATAGCAGATGCCATTTCTAATCTCAAGCGCGTAAACCCTCATGGAGCGGAAGTGCGTGCCGCACTGGAAGTGGGAATGAGTTTCGGTTCGCGTGAAATCGGTTAAGAGGTACCTAACATGAACGAAAATAATTTAGATATTATTTACGGGATTCACCCCGTGCAAGAAGCTTTGCGCAGTAAAAAACGCAATGTGACCCAATTGTATGTCTCCGATTCTAAAGCCGGACACCGTGCTATTGAAGAAATTATTCGTTTGGCTAAACGTGCAAATGTGAAAATTGACCGTATAGATAATAAAACCTTGGACCGCCTAACCCGCAATGCCAATCACCAAGGGATTATGGCCAAAATCCAACCGATTCGTCTAATGAAACTTTCCAATGCCATTTACGAATCAGATGGCAATAAAAAAGATTTATGGCTTGCCGTAGACGAGATGACCGACCCGCAGAATTTAGGAGCCATTATCCGCAGTGCAGCTTGTTTAGGGTTTTCCACAATTATCTTACCCAACCGTCGAACAGTAGGCATTACACCGGCTGTATATAAAGTGGCCTGCGGAGCTATTGAAAATATAAACCTGGTAGAAGTGGCCAATTTATCCGCCGCTTTAAATGATTTAAAAGAAGAAGGATTTTGGATTTACGGAGCTGACATGGCCGGTAAACCCATTACAAAAATGGATTATGCTTCTCCGGCCGTATTAGTCATTGGCTCGGAAGGATTCGGCATCCGGGAGAAAACAGCCGAAAACTGTGATGAGATTATTTCTATTCCGCAAAAAGGCGGCGTAGAGAGTCTTAATGCAGCGGCTGCCGCCAGCATTATTATGTACGACATGATGGCGAAAATACAAAAGTAGTCTTCCCTACCGTTTGTTCTAAATAAAACTCCCCGGATATTTCATCCGGGGAGTTTTACATAAACTTCTCAAGGGATTGTTATTAATCTACAATTTTGTAAACAATATTCCAATATTGCCATTCGTTTTTTATTTCATCCGGAGCACGACCGGCAAACTGAGTAAGGAGTTTAATACCGTCGGGATGATTTGCATTCCCACGGTATTGGAGTCTTCCGTTAGCTGTAACAACAATTTCCGCATGATATTTCTCACCATAATCCATACGGATAAAAAATTCCCAATAGTTTTGGCCGTCAATACTCAGATTGAAGTCTGTATGAGAATCCAACGTTCCGCTAGAATTAGAAGAGTCGATAGCGGTGCCATTTTTATCTTTAATATCAGCACTCAGATCATCCCATGTGCAAAATTCACCCTTCGCCATAATACAAGCATGCTCTTCGGTCTGTATTTCTTTTGCCAACGCAAGATATTTCGTGAACCGGGCTTTACGCACAGCTTTTTCGTATTGTGGCAAGGCAACGCTTGCTAAAATGCCGATAATCAACACTACGACTAACAACTCTATAAGTGTGAATCCTTTCTTCTGCATATATGTATTCTCCTGTACTAAATATACTATTGATCGTTTTCGTGCGTCCAAGTAATTCTAACAATTTTTTCCTACAAATACAAATCAAAACTATCCAGCAGTTTGCCTTTGTCACTATACACTTTAGCGGATAGCTTGCGGTCCACAATTTTGACGGCCGCATAATGGCGTGCTGATACAAACCGGGCCGTTGACGGATGTGGATTTTCGCGCTTGGTCGGATGAGCAGCTGAAGTGCCCAATGTCATATATGTTACCCCGCGCGGTTTGGGTTCATCCCGGAACATAGGAAACGTCCGTTCGTAATTTAGGTCACCCCCCTGAATTACTAAATTAACCCGGTAATCTTCAAAAATTTTGACTAAACTATCAAAAATCTCGTTGTTAGCACCTCGTGCCCCGGATGAATATGCCGGGGCCCCCATCACTACAATTTTCCATTTCTCTCCCGCCCCGGCTAATGTGCTTTTTAACCAGGTAATTTGAGCGGATTTCTCCGTCAATTCGGGAGCCCACACAGCTCCCTCCGCCGCGTTGGTATCCAGGAAAATAAAACGGGCATTGGCAGAATCAAATGAATAATATTTAGGGGTGGCATTACTCCACGACATATTATGGAATGGGCGGTAATGCGTAGCAAAGAAGGATTTGCTGTCCCGCTCCGTCCGGTTAGGTCCGTATTCATTAGGCCCCACCGCTATAAAAAGCGGCATTTTGTGTAGCACTTGCTTAAACGGAGTAAAAAACTCTGCATTGGCATCTGCGTTCAAACCACTGTGCGTAAGGTTGCCGGTATGAATAAGAAAATCTCCTTCTTCAGCAGCCATAAGCGTAGCAATATTTTCACGGGCTTGATCCTCTTCCGACGAATCAGTTACGACCGGTTGCGCTACTCCCAATCCAGGCATTTCTTCCGAAGGAGTGGCGACCTCTGCAGAGGCACCAGAAGCGGTAGCACCCAACGCCAAAAACTTAACAATTTTCCGCTCCGCAGAGAACAAAGTGCGGAACGTACCCGTAACAGGCTCTTGGGAACCATCTTTGGCTTGATTATAGACGTATAACTTATAACAAAAATCCTGATTGGGAACCAACCCGTACAAAACCACTTTATGTCTGGTAGCTTCGGGAGAAATGGTCATGATTTGATTACAACGCGGAGCAGGACCATACTCTAACCATGACGGAGTAGACACATCCGTCTGCCAACGCAGGACCAACGTTGTTTGAGTGGGGTCTTCCAAATAAGGCCCTCGCACAAGCTGTGCGGCGAACCCTATGGTAAATAAATTTAAAAAACAGAGTAAAAACCAGATCTTTCTCATCTTTCTTATTTTAGCAAATATCCATCTTTCCGCCACAGAAAGTTTCGTGGTCAAAATGGTACAAAATTTTGTTAAATAAGAGTATATGAAAAAAATTATTTTCTTTTTACTTGTAAGTTGTGCGGCTGTTTCAACTTCCGCCCGCACCGTTGACGTTTCTTCCTCCTATACGGGAGCATCTCATTTTGACCAAGTCCGGGCCAGTGCGTTTTTATCCCCCACGCTCAATACGTTGGTTGGGGTGGAAGCAAAATGGGCCAAAGAACATACATTTAAAGACCACATTTACGCCGTAGCAGTACCATTTTCTTTAGAGTGGGATATGATGTATACTACGATCCGCCCATTTTACTATTTCAAAAATAAAAGTTACCAACCGGGATTACAGGACACGTCCGCCTTCGGTGTAAACGGGCAGATGCGTTTGGATTTACGCCAAGATGAAGTAAACGATATTTATACGCAAGCCTTTTTGTCGGCTTCGTTCGCCAGACAAAAAGGCACTGTTTTTTATGAAGACGCTACAGCGGAAAACAGATACTATTCCCAAGCAGCTTATCAACTAGGTTTTTCTCATACCATGTTCAATGCATTTGGTTTTGACGCTTTCGGTACGGTTTTCCACTATCCCGACGGAATAAGCGGAGTAACGGGATTACATAGTATCATGGACCAGCAAGAATTGGCAGACACCCAAACATTGGATATTATGCATGAACTCCCCGAATACACTTTAGCCGGAAAAATTACCCGGATGTGGGCAGAAAATAATTCCTCCATCTACGTAGGATATCGTTACGGAGAATATCACACCACGGATCCGGAACATTCCGTGATAGTAGGAAATTCATTCTACCTCTTTCAACGGGTAGCTGTTGATTTGGCCTACAACCATGTTCGTACTGTTCATAATAAAAACAGACGGGATATTTTCCGCATCCAGTTACAAACCTTTTTTTAGAGATACGTTAATATGAAAAAATCTGATCTAAACATCAATACGCAAGCTTTAACAATGATTGCACACAAATTGCGTACACCGTTATCCATCATTAACGGATACTGTGAGGCGTTGCAGACTCAGAATAAAAATTCATTATCTCCCTTTTCCGTTAAAGCTTTGGAAGAAATCGGCGTACAAGGGGCACACATATCTCATTTAATAGATAAGTTGGCCGCTTTTAATAAAGTGTGGGCCGCTTCCGCACAAACCATGCAAAAAAAACAGTTTTTCTTAAAACCACTTATCAAACAGAGTGCTGCACGGGTTTTGGCCTTAGAAGAGAGCCTGTCTTCGGCGCGCCAGGGGGGGCCGGAAAGTACCGTTGTGCGCAAAGGCACTTTTGTGGAAACGGATTGTCCGGACAAACTTTCTCTTACAGCTGATGAAGATCTCTTGCGTTTATGCGTAGAAGAATTGTTGACCAATGCCGTTAAGTTTAATATAAAAGCTGAAAAAGTGATTAAGGTACAAGGGATAAATCACGGCGACTGTATTTCATTGTCTGTGAGGGACTATGGAGTGGGTATACGTCCTCAAGACGTGAGCCGAATTTTTGAACCGTTTTACCAAGTAGATGATGACCAAACAGGCCAAGTAACCGGTTGGGGATTAGGACTGACCATGGTAAAACGAATACTGGACTTACATAACGGAGCCATTAACGTAGTCTCCGATAGAGGCCTCGGTTCCATTTTTACGGTGAATCTGCCAATTTTATGAATATAACACATTTAAACATCGACGATTTGTTGGATTATATTTCGCAAAATTGTGATTCGTTACGCACCCAACTGCAAGCCGCCACCCGGGAGTTGCAAGATCTGACCCGCCGGTTAGAACAGATCATTCAACAATTGCACAAAAATATTGATGTGCGCGATATTTCTTTTGCTGAGGATTTTAATGCGTATTGCCTGAATTTTCGCCAAATTTTGGATGCACAGGAAACTACTTGGGTAGCAATCCGCACGCGGGTGCGCACTTGTAAACCCTCCGATTGGACTGCCGATTTAATTTTACCTGCTAAAGGATTAAACAGCCGGGCCAAAACACTCTCCCGAGCTTGTGATGAATTAATCACAGCTTATGATACGTTTGGACATGCATACAAAGGATTTACCGCTACCAAACTAAATGTATGGTTGCTAACAGCATGCCAAAGTGACGTGTCTAGTTTAACCGGAAAAATCCTCTTTTTAGCACGAGAGATTGCCAAATATACGGAACAAAAAAGGAATAATTATGCTGCCTGATAAATCTACCTACTATTACTTAAAAACGACGGCATTGTGTCTAACGATTATCGCTGCCGGAGTGGTAACAGCATTCCTGGTATATACCAAAGCTCTTCTGATCCCTTTAGTCATCTCCATTTTCTTGTATACAATTTTGGCCCAAACAACGCTCTACCTGCGACAGAAATTCCATTTTCCGCAATGGCTTGCTTTGACGACATCTATTGTGTTAGGTGCCTCTTTCTTTACGGCTGTTATTTTATTTACCGTAACTTCTGTAGGACAATTTTTACAAGGTGCAGAAACTTACCGACAGAATTTAATTACCACCGCAGGAGATTTAGTGGCCCGCCTGCAACACTATGGCATAACGCTGGATCAGACTTTCATTGAAAATTATATACGCGAATTACCAATATTTAACTGGTTAAAAAATTTCGGCGGGAAATTATTTTCTGTAGTGTCCAATATCACTTTAATTGTGTTATTTATGACCTTTTTTCTTCTGGGAAGCAAAAAACCGCGTCCTATTACGAACCCAACCATTAAAGAAATGTTGGCCAACGTATCTGTTTATTTGTCTGTCAAATTGATGGCCTCCCTTATCACTGGTTTATTGGTGGCTTTCATCTTGCTGGGATTCCAGGTAAAAATGGCTGTGTTGTTTGCCTTGTTTGCGTTTCTACTTAATTTTATCCCCAGTGTAGGATCTATTGTATCGGTAATACTTCCGGTGCCGGTGCTGTTTTTGCAATATAATTTTAGCCCTACTTTTTTTATTATTATCGGCCTATTGGCAGCTTCAGAGTTTATTATCGGCAATTTAGTAGAACCGCGTTTCTTGGGAGAAGGGATGGATTTGCATCCGGTAGCCGTTGTAGGCTCATTAATTTTCTGGTCGTTAGTATGGGGAGTGCCGGGAGCATTTCTTTCCGTACCGCTAACGGCTTCTTTAAAAATTATTCTTGGAAAAATTAAACAAACCCGCCCCGTAGCTGAAATTTTAGCGGGACGATTGCCCCATTAATTTTTTTCGTTTTCAGTAAACGCCACCCGATTTTTCGCGTGGCGTTTATTTTTTCAGATCCATTACATTCGGTAGCAATTGTTCAAATTCGGCTACCGGTAATGGGCGGGAGAAATAATACCCTTGTGCCAAGTCGCAACCGATTTGACGCAAAAACTCGGCTTGTTCGGCCGTTTCCACGCCTTCAGCCACTATTTTAGCTCCAATAGCCTTAATCATATCTACCGCCCCTTGCACTACTTTTTGGGCGGTTTTGTTTTGTTCACTGCCACTTAAAAATTCCTTATCCAATTTGATACTATCAAATTGCAACCCTTTCAATACATTAAGCGAGGAATAACCGGAGCCAAAATCATCCATAGCCACGGAAAATCCTTTATTGTGCAAACCACGAATTACGTTCTGGGCCAATTCACGATTATTCAAAATGACGCTTTCAGTTAATTCCACTTCTATTAAATGATGCGGAACTTCATACGCATCCACCGTGCGGGACATTTGCGGAATATAGCGTGAATCATTTAAATGCAACCGGGAAAAATTCACTGCTATCGGCACCTGTTCTTTACCGGCTTGACGCCATTTATTTAATACTTTGGCCACCTGTTCCAAAATAAACATGTCCAACTTCAGAATAAAACCGTTTCTTTCAAAAAGCGGGATAAAATCGTCCGGACGGACAAGGCCACGTTCTCCCTGATTCCAACGTACCAGAGCTTCCGCTCCTTTCATTTCGCGGGTATTAAAATCAAATTTGGGTTGCAACATCAAGGTAAAGGCCCCGGAAGATAATGCTTGCTCCATTGAGTTTTCCAGCTGTTGTTCCAACAAAATACGACGGCGGTCTTTTTCATCATAAAATTGGATATTTCCCGTGGAAAGATGCTTAGCATGTTCCAGCGCCAAACGGGCACGATCCAATGCAATGAAGAACGGCACATGCTCCAATAATTCATATACACCAAACACTCCGTCCACCATAATGCAGGAATCCATAGCTGTACATTCCCGACGGATCGTTGCCACTAATTTAGTAAGTCGGGTCCGTAAAGTACGTCGGTCCGTTAAAGACAACACCAACACAAAATTATCCGCTGTACTGCGGCACATGTACTCTCCTTTCTCTAAATGCGCATGGAGCACATCTGCCGCACGTTGCAACACCTGATTACCCCTCTCGTAACCGAGCATATCATTAATAACTTTGAATTTTAAAATATCAAAAATAACCAGTGCCGCGGCCCCGTTCAGTTCCCGTAGCCGTTTAGAAAACAGAACACTCATCCGATTTAAATTATCTACGCCTGTTAGCGAATCCACAAAAGCCGTATTAAATAACTGTTGGTTACTGTATGCGCGCAAACGGAACATATAAAACATCAGTAAACCAAATAAAATTAGAATGACCGTCACCAATGACAACGAAACCCATGTTAATCGTTGGGCTTGGGCCTGAATAAAGTGCGTGGGCAACACTGCCAATAAGTACCAATTATTGACGGGCAAAGCCACTCCATACAAAAACCGTTGTTGTCCATCCAAGTAATAACGCACGAAAGTACTCTGACCGCTTTGTATTTGTTCACGTACGGTTTCAAAAGGTTTTTCTTTCGGGAATTGCGCCCGCCCAAACACATCAAACATGTTATCTGACGAGAGAGGACGCCCTGCCACCTCTACTTGGCCATCACGCGAAATAACAAACGCAGCCCCATTAGACCCCAAGGAAGACAGCGTCAAGAGATTCTTATAACGATCGGTCGGCACCACCGCAAACAAAGCGCCTATGGGTTCCATACCATCATGCAACGAAGCTGCTTGCACTAATACATTAGCTCCGCTGGAGGCAGAAACTTGTCGAGACGAAACATACGTATCTTCCGCCATTGCTCTCATCATAATTTCGCGCAACCAGCTCTCCGATTCGGCTGTTACGCGCGCTTGCAAAGATTTGCCACGTAACGGAATAATACCCAAATTCTCAAATTCGTTATATTTAACTTGCAGGTGCAAAAAACGTTCCAATTTTTCGGTATTCGTCCAAGGATAATTTGTTTGCACGGTAATGGCAATAGTATCTATCACTCGTTGATCAGCTGCTACGGCACGACTAAAACTGTCCGCGGCTTCATTTCCGGCAGACATGATGTTTGCCGTTACGTCCCGCTCCAACAAATTTCCCACGTAATGCCAATAAAAGGCCACCCCTGCGGATAACACAATCCCAGCCGCAAGGAATAAGATAAATAACGTGAAAAAAGAAATACGTTTAATAACAGCCTCCTTTTAAGCGCGCGCAGAACCCGAAGACGATTCCCCTTGCGCGCGGAAAAATCCCAAAGTCTGCTGAGAATAAGCAAAAAATGGATAAAAAGGATTCTCCGGATTACGCGCCTGCATTTCCTTGAGTTCCATATGAAACAATTTCTCTTTTGAAATTGCAAAAAAGCAAACATATCCGTCACCAGATGGAGCCGGCAAATCGGATCCCATTGGCAACACATGCATCTGTGCGGTTAATTTGCTGGCATGCGCTAACATATGGGCAGCTGCGTTCTGCAAATCTTCGTGCCCATGACCGCCAATCATTCCCCCCAAACCGCTTTTACTGTTATTCTCAAAGTAGAGACTACTATCCCCCAACGAATTAGTGGCTAGAAAAAGGTGTTTGGTTGTATTCCCATCTGCCAACGCCATCTCTATCCCCGCTACGGAAATTTTATCTGCCCCCACTTCAATCACTCCGTTGCGGTTTTCTAAATTTTTTATATCCAGCCAAAAGCGGCGCATGTTGCTATATGCTTGTTTCATAAACATCCCCCCGCATACATCATAGCATTTTACCCTTAATTTTGTATTAGACGCACACCTTGTTTTAGAGTATAATGGAAAAGAGACGGAGGAAAAAATTTATGAGCCCAAAACGAGCTATTATTTTGATGATGGATTCCTTTGGTATTGGAGGGGCAGAAGATGCTGACCGATTTGGCGATCAAGGCGCCGATACACTGGGGCATATCATCAAAGCCCGTGGACATTTACAGATTCCTAATTTGGCTGCGCTTGGTTTACTTAGTGCTGCTGAAATGTCTACCGGTAAAGATCTCCAACCCGAGATATCAAGTCCTGCCAACATAGATTTGCCTGCCAAATATGGTTTTATGCGCGAAATTAGCCATGGTAAAGACACATCTTCGGGCCATTGGGAAATGGCAGGTTGCCCGGTTTCCTTTGATTGGGGATACTTTAAACCGGATTATCCTTCTTTCCCACCGGAACTGATAGAAAAAATTTGCACAGAAGCTAAATTACCCGGCATCTTGGGTAATAAGGCCGCCTCCGGCACAGCTATTATTGAACAGTTGGGTATCACCCACATCCAAACCGGGAAGCCCATCTGCTATACCTCAGCAGACAGTGTCTTTCAAATTGCTGCCCATGAAACTCATTTTGGATTAGACAGATTGTATCGTCTCTGTGAGATTGCTTTTAAACATGTGGCCCCCTACAACATTGCCCGCGTTATTGCACGGCCTTTCATAGGAGAACAACCCGGCGAATTTCAACGCACCAAAAATCGGCACGATTACTCTGTCACGCCACCCAAACCAACGGTATTGGATGCCATAAAAAAAGCCGGGGGACACGTTATTTCGATCGGGAAAATTAATGATATTTTCGCCGGACGCGGTATTACAAAAGCCGTTAAAGCATCAGGTTTAGAAGAACTGTGGAATGCCACGTTGCAAGAGGCTAAAAATGCACCTGATTTCAGTTTGGTATTTACGAATTTCGTGGATTTTGATATGACTTGGGGACATCGCCGTGATGTAGAGGGCTATGCTAAAGGCCTGGAATATTTTGATACCCGGCTTGCGGAATTAGCAGCTCAAATGCAGGAAGATGATATCGCCTTTATCACGGCTGACCATGGCTGCGATCCTACTTACAAGGGAACCGATCATACCCGCGAACATGTACCGGTGATTCTGTTTGGCAAAAAAGTGAACTCGCAATTTATTGGAGGAAGAAATTCATATGCAGATTTAGGCCAAACACTCGCCGAATATTTTAATTTGCCGCCCCTTCATGTAGGAAAAAGTTTTTTATAACAACTAATTACCCCGAGCGACGAAACCCGGGGTAATTTTATCTGTAATTATATTTTTTACAAAGATTCTATCTCTTCTTTCCAAATAGCTACACTGGCGTCACTGGGCATATACCAATCGCCCCGCGGGGAAAGCCCCACTGTACCCACTTTGGGCCCATCCGGTGAGCAAGACCGCTTAAATTGCTGACTAAAGAAACGGCTGAAAAACACCTTAAGCCATTTTTTAATCATTGCCGGAGAAAATTCCTTCTTAAAAGCCAACGTGGCTAAGCGGTAGATTTTGGCCGGGCCAAACCCACAACGCAAGAAATAGTATAAGAAAAAGTCGTGCAGTTCATACGGTCCCACTAGATTCTCGGTTTTTTGAGCAATCTTTCCATTTTTATCTGCCGGTAAAAGTTCCGGGCTGATGGGAGTATTTAATACATCTTGCAAAACAGGTCTGACGGAGACGTTATCTCCTTGCTCACTAATGAACTTAACCAAAGAGCGCACGAGCGTCTTGGGGACACCCGCATTGACATTATACATAGACATATGATCCCCATTATAAGTTGCCCATCCGAGAGCCGATTCGGATAAATCACCCGTTCCGACTACCAATCCACCTTTTTGATTGGCAATATCCATCAGTATTTGCGTTCGTTCGCGCGCCTGTGTATTTTCATAAGTTACGTCTTTAAGATGCACACTATGTCCAATATCTTTGAAATGTTGCAAGCAAGCCTGTTTGATACTTATTTCCCGCAGAGTAACCCCCAATTTTTTCATAAAAGCCAACGCATTTCTATACGTTCGGTCCGTCGTGCCAAATCCGGGCATAGTTACTCCAATAATATTCTTACGAGGCCAACCCAATTTATCAAATACACGTGCGCAAACAAGTAATGCCAGCGTTGAGTCCAATCCACCGGAAATCCCCACAACAACTATTTGCGTATGCGCCGCCAATAACCGCGTGGCCAACCCGTTAGTCTGGATATTAAAAACTTCCCGACAGTTTTGCGCCAGTTGCTCGCCTTGCGGCACAAAAGGCAGCGGATCTATTGGCCGCGTAAGCGCAAAAGATTTTTTAACAGGCAGCAGACCACTTTCCACCACCAAATACGGCCCCGTTGTTTCACACAAACAATCTGCACGGAAAGAACCGTGAATGTACCGCCGATTACGCAAGCGTTCCACATCTATCTCCGTACAAATTAACTGCGACTTGGTGGAAAATCGTTCTGTACTTGCCAACAACTGTCCATTCTCATAAATAAAGGCATCCGCACCAAACGCCCAATCTGTTGTAGATTCGCCGAATCCACATGAAGCATATACGTATCCACATAATCCACGGGCGGATTGTTGTTGCACCAATGTGCGCATATACGGATATTTTCCAACCAGGGCCGCGGTGGCTGACAAATTAACAATAACATCAGCTCCTTGTAAACAAGCCAACGAGGAAGGAGGAACTGCCGCCAACAAATCATCCCCAATTTCTACGCCTATTTTTGCACCATTGACCTCAAAAATCAAGTCCGTTCCAACAGGCACTTGTTGACCGCACAGCGATAGCGTATCACTCGACCAATCCAACGCAGATGTAAAATAACGTGTTTCACAACAGGCCCCTGAAAGTGATAAATACGTTTTAGGGACGATACCCAAAATTTTCCCCCGGCAACACACCGCCGCCGCATTGAGCAACACATTCCCGACCCGAATAGGAAGCCCCACCACAAAAACCAAATTGGTCTTTTCAAATCGGTTCAATAAAATTTTCAAAGCGGTCTGGGCTGTTTGCACGAGCGCCGGTTTGAAAAACAAATCGCCACAAGTATAGCCCGTTAATCCTAACTCGGGGAACACCACAAT
Organism: uncultured Elusimicrobium sp.; assembly: GCA_902772695.1. Lineage (GTDB taxonomy): Bacteria > Elusimicrobiota > Elusimicrobia > Elusimicrobiales > Elusimicrobiaceae > Avelusimicrobium. The sequence goes on along the minus strand of CACYBL010000053.1, from coordinate 14,543 downwards.
TTCAACGCCTGCCGAAATAGCCTGCCGCAGTAGTGGCTCCATGACTGTTACATTTTGCATTGGATCAGCCACCTTTACACATGGTACAGCTGCTGCTACTTTTAGAAAACCATATTTATCCATACCCACCTCTTATCAGGTCTTTTTAATATTGTAGTATTTCAACCGCCTGCTTGCCTACCTAACATCGGTAATATCAAAATATGCTTTATAAAATACTTCACCTTTTAGTATAGGTTTCTCTCGCCAATCTTGTCAAAAACAAATGCGTAGGTTTTACCGTCGGTTTAATTAAAAATTGCTATACTATCTACAAGCATAAAGGAGTATCGCATGGAGTTATCAGTTATTATCCCTGTTTTTAATGAAGAAGCTGCTCTACCCGCATTACGTGCGCGGTTGTGCCCGGTATTGAATACTTGTACTTCCGATTATGAAATTATTTTTAGTAATGACGGTTCCACCGATACTACTCCCTCTCTAATCAAGGCATGGGCGATGGAAGATAAACGGGTCAAAATGATATCTCTTTCCAGACGATTCGGTAAGGAAGCCGCCATGTTAGCCGGATTAGCCGCCAGTACCGGGCAAGGTGTCGTATTGATGGATGCCGATTTACAAGATCCGCCGGAATTGATTGCCGTCTTTTGGGAAAAATTCAAAGCCGGATTTGACAATGTGTATGGAGTCCGTAAAGATCGCTCCAGCGATTCGTTCCTTAAGCGCATTACCGCAGGTGTGTTTTACAAATTATACAATCATTTGGCCGAGACTCCCATTCCATATAATGCCGGAGATTACCGGCTTTTGAGCCGCCGCGCCGTGAATGCCGTCTTGGCGTTACCCGAACGTGAACGGTTTACAAAAGGGCTTTTTGCTTGGGTGGGATATAAGGCCGCGGCCATACCATTTACCCGCGAGAACCGTACCGCAGGTCACACTAAATGGAATTATTGGAAATTATGGAATTTTGCCCTTGGCGGTTTTACTGCCTCCACCACAATACCTCTTAAATTGTGGACATATTTCGGTTTATGTATCTCTGCTGCATCTTTCTTGTTTGCGCTGTGGACGGCATACAAAAAAATAGCTTTCGGGAACCCCGTAAGCGGATACACCTCTCTAATGGTAGCGATTTTGTTTTTTAGCGGAATACAATTAATCACACTGGGTATCATTGGAGAATATTTAAGCCGTATTTTTAATGAAGTAAAGGCCAGACCGGCTTATTTTATTGACGAGAAAATAAACTTATGATTACGATCCTCATTATTGTATTGATGTTAATCGCCAATGCTTTACTTGCCGCTTACGAGATGGCTCTTGCATCTATCTCTCGCACGCGTTTATCTTTACTGGTACAAAGCAAACGTTCCGGAGCAGAAACCGCCCTGTACATGAAAGATCACATGGAAGGCAGTTTGGCAGTTGTGCAAATAGGCATTACACTGGTGGGTGCCGTAGCAGCCGCTTTCGGTGGGTCAGATGCCGGCAGCCACTTTGCACCCTGGTTGCGTGAACATTTATATTTATCACGTCATGCGGCCAATGCATTGGCTATGATATGTGTGGTATTGCCGTTGAGTTTTATTACTATCGTTTTTGCTGAATTAACTCCCAAAACTTTCGCCATCAAAAACAAAGAATTTGTGGTTTTGCATTTATCTGCAGGTATGCGTTTGCTATATGCGGTATTATCTCCCATTGTTACCGTCATGGAAGCTATCGTACGTTTTTTAACTAAAAAATTTTCACGCACGCCTGATCCAAAAGAGATGCAACGCACTGCCTTGGAAGATTTGCGCACTGCAGCAGCCATTGCCTCTTCATCCCGTTTATTTGGGAAAACAGAAGAAAAAATTGTGCTTTCCAGCGCACAATTCTGCGTACGTAAAATACGAGAAATACAAGTACCGCTTGAACAGGTGTATACGTTAAATGCAAACGATTCTATTGCCGACACTTTTGTAAAAGCGCACTTGGATATGCACACTCGCTTTCCGGTTCGGGGCAATCCTGAAGATCCGCAAGATATTGTGGGATATCTTAATTTTAAGGACATCTTCCTGTCCACTAAAATTGCCCAAGGCGCGCCAACAGCCGCTCGCAATATTGTTCGTCCCATATTGCGTTTAGAAGCCGATACAATTATTTCAGCGGCCTTAGAAAAATTAATGAAAAACAGACAGCATATTTGTTTGGTAACCGAAGGAAAGACAATCACCGGAATTTTAACATTGGAAGACATCTTTGAAGAAATGGTAGGAGAAATTGAAGATGAATACGATTTCTTCCCGGCGTATATCCGTCCATTTGGACAAGCGTTAGTGGCAAGTGCTCCGGCTAAAATGACAGATATTTTTGAACGGTTAGATTTGCCGCTCCCGGCTGATATCACATCCACAACTACTGTTGAACAATGGACAAATCAAAAACTGGGACATGAACCAACCAAAAATGAAAAAATACACTCCAACGGTATTTTATTGGAAACGCGCAAGTTCCGTCGGCATAAAATGATGGAAGTCCTCATTAGCAAAGCCGAATAATATTTTTGCAGCAAAAAACAGGTTCCGCAAAAGCGGAACCTGTTTTGTTTGTAATTTTTACAGAACCGACCGACTCATCAGTATTCGTCGCAAATCATCTGCTCCGGTAAATAGAATCGTCTCAAATCCTAAATCTGCCGCTTTAGAGATGTTAGCCGAATTATCATCAATCAAAATACAATTTTCAGCACGCAAACGATAACGTTCCAATAAACGTGAATAAATGCGTGGATCTGGCTTGACCATTTTTTCTTCACCCGACATTACAATCCCGTCAAACCACTGCAAAAAATCATATTTATTTCGCGCAATGGGGAAAGTTTGCACAGACCAATTGGTTAACGCATATAAATGACGGTGTCTGCCCTTTAGCTCGCGCAAAATTTCTACCGTTCCTTCAATAGGCCCGCCCAACATTTCACTCCAGCGCGTAAAATAGAAATTGATTGCAAAAGCATACTCCGGATATTTCTTTGAGAGCACTTCAATTCCTTCTTCAAAACCACGCCCCGCATCTTGCTGAGTGTTCCATTGTGGGGTACATACGTGCGTCAAAAACCATTCCATTTCCGTATCGGTGGAAAAAATCTTTTTATATAAATACCGCGGATTCCAATCAATTAATACTCCGCCCAAATCAAATATAATATCTTTCATAAATTTCTTCTATATAAAGTTACAAGACGAGTGTATCTTCCATATCCGGCCCGGTAGAAATAAGAGCGATTTTCGGATGCGGATATACTTGAGCCGACAAGGCACGCAATTGTGCCAAAAACTCCTGGGCCGGTTTCGTGAAATCTTCTTCTTTTTTAACACGATCATTACCGGGAAACATATCAATATGCGTAATGGCAATTTTGGTACAGTTGTTAATCATTATTGCCCGCGAAGCAGCGCGTTTTTCAAATTCACCTACTCGGCGCAACCGTTTGCTGACGCTGCCGATTTCGTGTCCTTTCGTATGATAAATTTCTAATTCTTTTTCGTTGGTCAGTTCTTTTTCCAGCGGGCCGGGGCCTACCCGTGTGATGTATGGTTTAAATACCACATACACATCTCGCACACTCTTCGGGCCAAGACCTGCTTCTCCCAAAAAAGTACTGGCTGTCGTGTCACGTGACGTAACAAATGGATATTCCCCGTGTAATAAAGATAATTTAATTCCTTGTGTACCTTCCAACAAAATATCTCCGCCTTTGTCCAAACAAGCATTCAATAATTCCGGAACGTCTTGAATAAAATCTTTGAGAAGAGGTTCGTCTTTGGCAAATTTTATATCCCGCCGTTCAATGCGCTCTTTGACGGCCTGACCCAACCCGGTGCCCACACTACCGATATGGCTCATAAAATGCGAAGCCCCTCGTTCCGCGGCCGTTTGTTCATCTGTAATTAATACAGCATACGGATCAATAATCAATCTGTCTTGCGTAGATGTCTTTTTTACTTCATCCAGCAACCACTCTGTTTTTGTATAAGCACCGGCCCCCAACACAAGTTTCGTTTTAGGATTAAGAAACCCTGACGGAATATTTTTTAGCGTGTAAGAAACGCCATTTTGAACCACGGTATGCCCGGCATTAGGGCCGCCCACACGCACGCAATATTCATAATTCCCTGTATAAGATAAATACGCTGAGATTTTTCCTTTTCCTTCATCTCCGGCTTGTCCGCCGCACACAATATCAATCATATTTTCCCCTTGCCAGCTTTTCAGCCAGCCCTGTATATTTTTCCGGTACTAAGGTAACTAATTGTTGTCTGATTTTGCTTGGTACATCCAATTGTTGAACAAACTGATGTAAGGCCTCCACGGTAATTTGGCGTCCGCGTGTAAAATCACGTAATTTCTCATACGGATTTTTCACTCCGTTTGCCCGCAAAAGAGTTTGAAAAGCTTCCGCCAATACTTCCGGGTGAGCTTTAACTTCATTCAACGCGGCCACGCGATTAAAAGTAATTTTTTTCAGCCCACGTAGCAACGATATATAAGCCACATAGGCATAACCAAATGCCAGCCCCATATTACGCAACACCGTAGAATCGGATAAATCCCGTTGTAGACGTGAAATCGGCAATTTGTTAGAAAAGAAATCAAACAACGTGTTAGCTAACTGTAAATTACCTTCCGCATTTTCAAAATCAATAGGATTGATTTTTTGCGGCATGGTGGACGAACCCACCTCGCCTTTAACAGCCGGTTGTTGGACAAGTCCCGCCGCAACATATTGCCACATATCACGGCACAAATCAATCAAAGCAACATTTATACGACGAAAATTATCAAAAAGTTCTGCATAACTATCTCGCGAATCTATCTGAGTAGAAACCGGCGTTAGAACAAGTTTGATATGCCTGCTTTTATTAAACTGGCTGATTACTTGTTGAGCGGCACGGGGCCAATTAATTGCAGGAAATGCAACTAAATGCGCGTTAAAATTTCCTACGGCTCCTCCGAATTTACACGAAATTCTCTTTTTCTTCAGTTGAGAAATTTGCTGACTTAAACGATATTCAAACACCCGCATTTCTTTACCGAAAGTTGTAGGAACAGCGGGTTGTCCATGTGTGCGGGCCAACAACACGGAGCGGGATTCTTTCCGTGCCAATTGCGATAAGGATTGTTGCAAATTCTTTAACGCGGGAAGCAATACTTTTTCTGTTCCGTCAGCTAGCATATTGGCGTATGAAACGCTGTTGACATCCTCGCTGGTCAAGGCAAAATGCAACCAATTCAACCGGTTTTTTAATGAAGTTTTCTGCAATTTAAGTTGAAGAAAATATTCCACAGCTTTCACATCATGGCGGGTAGCCGCAATGGATTGGTAACCGTTAAACTCTATGGCTTGCAAAATAGCTAAATCTTTCGGAGTAATTTCAACAAGTTGCGCAAGAATCTTCTTTTCAGCCGCGGATAGGGGTTTCAATCCTGCAATCTTTAGGCCGGATAATACTTCCAACCAAGTAATTTCCGCACGCAAACGGGAAACAGCCAATGCGGCTTCTCCCATATACCTACGTAATTCGGCCAATTTGTTACTATAACGTCCATCTAAAGGGCAAAGGGGCGTATTTTCCATACTTACATTCTAGCAAAAAACTCTTCTAACGACTACACGTTCCGTTCCTCTCTTAACCAAGCTTTTATTTTGTTTTCCACCCTCCGCCCAATGCTTTGCATAAATTGACCACGGCAGATAATTCATTTTGGCGAGCGGTGACCAAATTCATTTCGGCCGATAATAAATTTTCCTCTACATTTAACAAATCTGTTACTCCGATAAGTCCCGCATCTTCTTGTTTCTTGGTAAGTTCATAACTACGTTGCATCTCTTGAGTTTGTGTTTTATAGGAATCAAAGATAGTACGATACAAGCGATTGGCAGTTAAAGCATCATAAGCTTCTTTGAAAGCCGTTTCCACCGTCTTTGTATAATTGGCCAGTTGCTCCCGATAGACAGCTTGGGCCTTTTTATTTTCTGCCCGAATTTTGCCTCCTTCAAAGATGGGCGCAAGCGCCGAACCGGCTATTTCCCACACTCCGGCACCTCCGGTAAACAACTGACTCAAGGCCTCACTGGCAAAACCAGTTGTTCCTGTCAGTGAAATGGAAGGGAAATAAGCGGCACGGGCAGCGCCAATATCGGCATTCGCTGCAATAAGCTCTTCTTCTGCTTCACGGATATCCGGACGCCGTTCCAATAAATCCGAAGGCAAATTATCCGGCGTATCCAGTACTAAGTTTAATTCATCTAATGTTTTCCCCCGGGCAATATCATTGGCTACAATTTCCCGCGCAGATCTACCAAGTAGTACCGATAAAGCCGTTTCGGTTTGCTCACGTTGCAAAGCGAGTTGCTGCATTTGGGCTTGAACACTATCTCTATCAGCTTGTACACGCCGCAGATCCACTTCCGCACAATAGCCCGCCTTATAACGAATTTGATAAATACGGACGTTCTCTTCACGTGCCGCAAGTGTACGCTGCAAAATCTTCATCTGCTCATCTAATTTACGCAACACAAAATAATTATTGGCGACATCCGCTGTCAAAGTAAGAAGAACGGTATCACGCGCTGCTTCGGACGCTAATAATTGGGCTTTGGCCGCTTGTTTAAGCCGGCGATACTTGCCCCATAAATCCAATTCAAATGATACTGAGACCCCTGCTGTACTGTCAGATTCACCGGAACCATAGCGGTTTCCCTGTCGCCCACTTTGCAATTGAGCTGATAGAGAAGGCATTTGATCAGCTCCGGCCAAACCAACTTCTGCCCGGGCTTCATCTACACGAGCCATGGCGGCTTGCAAATCTTGGTTATATGACAAGGCCTCTTGCTCTAAAGCATCCAACACATTATCTTGGAATACGTTCCACCATTTTGCGGTTGTGAAAATATCCAAAGAATCACTTTGCTGTCCAACAGGCAAATCTAAAGCGGGCCGTTTATAAGCCGGGCCAAGCAAGCAACCACTTAACAATAAGCTGGCCCCAAACAACGTTATTGTTTGTTTATAGTTCATTTGTGTCTCTCCTTTCTTGGTTTGGAACGCAAGGGGCGGCAGTACGCCCGCTGAACCAACAAAAAAACAAGGGAATAAATAACGGCGCTACTCCCGTGGCAACCAACATTCCAAAGACTACTGCCGTGCCAATTGCATGACGACTGGCAGCCCCGGCCCCGCTGCTGATCATTAACGGAACACACCCCAAAATAAACGCCAATGAGGTCATTACAATGGGACGAAAACGCAGCTGAGCCGCTTGCACAGCCGCATGTACTTTATCTAGACCTTGTTCCTTTAACAAAACGGCAAACTCCACAATTAAAATAGCGTTTTTGGCAGCCAACCCTACAAGGGCGACCAGAGCAATTTGAAAATAAATATCATTAGACAAACCGCGTAGCCCTGTTCCAAGCAGGGCCCCAAAAATAGCAAAAGGAACGGCCATCAACACCGCAATAGGCAAACTCCATTTTTCATATTGTGCAGCTAAAATCAGAAATACGACCAAGATACCCAACAATAGGGCCTGCAGAGAGGAACTTCCCGCCCGTTTTTCCTGATAAGTTGTCCCGGTCCAAGAGAGTGTAAAATCGGGGTTCAACACGGCTTGGGCCGTTTCTTCTACAGCACGGATAGCATCTCCCGAACTATATCCGGCAGCCGGATTAGCAATAAATTTAGCGGCCGGGAACACGTTGAAACGTTCTACCATATCAGGGCCCACTTCCGGAGTAAGCGTGACCAATGCGGAAAGTGGCACCATAGCACCATTTTGTGCCCGTACATATACCCCACCGATTTGTTCCGGACGAGCCCGGTATTGGCCCTGAGCTTGAATCATCACTTTAAAACTACGTCCCATATACGTAAAATCGTTGACATACATGGTACCAAAAGTACCTTGAAGGGTAGTATATAAATCATTTAAAGCCACACCCATAGCCCGCGTTTTTATTTCGTCTACCGTCAAAGAATATTGCGGCACATCTGCTGAAAAAGTAGTGGTAGCGCTGGAAATTTCGGGCCGCTTTTGCACCGCAGCCAGGAAAGTTTGCATTTGATTTTCCAGAGCTGAATTCCCCTGGGAACCACGGTTTTGAATATATCCTTCCAATCCGCCGGTGGTACTCAGCCCCATGATAGGGGGCGGATTAAAAGGCATTACTGTAGCCGTTGGAATTTTTTGTACGGACTCCTGATATACTTCCCCCACTACTCCTTGCGCACTCAAAGCTTTAGTGAGGCGGTCCTTCCAAGGTTTTAACATAACAAAGGAGGCCACCGCGCTGGCTTTTTGCGCGCTGCTCAATAAATCATATCCGGTAAAAGTCATATCTTGATAAACGGCCGGATTATGCAACAAAATACTTTCCAATTGGGAGGAAACCTCCTCGCTTTTTTCTAAAGAAGAAGCCGGATCTAATTGCGCCGATACCATAATAAATCCTTGATCTTCCTGTGGCAACAAACTTCCCGGCACCATTTTGAATAATCCAAATGTACCCGCCGCTAACAAAACCAAAATCAAAACAGATACAGGTATACGGCGGATAAAAAATGATACCCACCCCGCATACCGGCCTGTCAATTTTTCAAACCGTTGATCAAACCAATAAAAAAACCCATGCATAGGGGAAGTGTGCGGCCGTAGCAAAAGGGCACATAAAGCGGGTGTTAATGTCAGAGCCACCAAACCGGAGATCACCACCGAAACAGCGATCGTAATGGCGAACTGCTGATACATAACACCTGTCAATCCACCCATGAATGCTACCGGAATAAACACCGAACACAATACTAGTACAATGGCAACTACCGGGCCAGATACTTCTTGCATTGCTTTAACAGTTGCCTCTTTAGGAGACAAATGTTCTTCATGCATCAAACGTTCTACGTTTTCAATTACTACAATAGCATCATCTACCACCATCCCAATTGCCAACACTAACCCAAAGAGCGTGAGTGTATTAATAGAAAAACCAAACAATTTCATACCGGCAAAGGCCCCAACAATAGATACCGGCACGGCCAAGCAAGGAATCAGTGTAGCCCGCCAATCTTTCAAGAATAAATAAACCACTAAAAAAACCAATACCATGGCCTCAAACAACGTACGAATAACTTCCTTAATAGACTCCTTCACAAAAAGTGTCGTATCATATGCAACTTGATATTTCATATCTAAGACCGGTGGAAATTGCTGAGACAACTCCTTCAAGCGCGCATCAACAGCGTTGGCTGTTGCCACAGCATTGGCTCCCGGAGAAAGGAAAATACCAATAGGCACTGCTGGTTTTCCGTTATAGCTACCGTTAAATTCATATGTTTGGCTTCCCAACTCTACCGTTGCCACATCTTTAAGCAAAAGCGTAGTTCCATTCGGATTGGCACGCAAGATAATATTCCCAAATTCCTCCGCTGAAGATAAACGCCCCGGAGCAATAATGGAATAAGTTCTGTCCACTTTAAAAGGTAATGGCGGTTGTCCGATTTTTCCTGCCGCACGTTGTACATTTTGAGCCTGGATCGCGGAAGCAATATCTCCTATGGTCAAATCGCGTTGAGACAATACATCCGGTTTCACCCAGATACGTATCGCATAATCATTGGCTGACATGACTTGCGCATCGCCCACCCCATCTATACGTTTCAAATCATCCACAATGTTCATCAGCGCGTAATTACCAATAACAGTTGTATCTGTTTGCCCATTGGGCGAGTAAAGTGCAATAATCTGCAAAATGGAAGAAGATTTCTTTTCCACCGTTACTCCATACCGACGCACATCATCCGGCAACGTAGGCAAAGCTTGTTGAACACGGTTGTTGACGTTGATCATAGCCTGATCCGGGTCTGTACCTACCTTGAAAGAAATCATCAAATTCATATCTCCGTTAGAATCAGAAACGGAATTCATATACAACATATCTTCCACGCCGTTAATTTGCTGTTCCAAAGGAGCGGCTACCGTATTGGCAATTACATCCGGGCTGGCCCCAGGGTAAGAAGCACTAACTTCCACGGTGGGCGGAGTCAAGTCAGGATATTGTTCTATCGGCAAAGAAGTAATGGACACAACCCCGGCCAATAAAATGAGCAGGGAGATAACAGTTGCAAAAATAGGACGGTTGATAAAAAATTTAGAAAACATACTTCCTCCCTATCAATTCTGTTTGGTTAGTGTTGCCGGCAGTGCTTGTACATCGGGAGCTTGAGACGCTTCAATAACCTGTTCCAAAGCCGCCATGCTACGTCCGGCATTGGGGGCCGTTTCCATCGTTTTGTGAGCAGACGGAATGTCAAACTTCTGCATAGATGGGGCTACTTCCTCCCCTGGCCGCAATTTTGACAGCCCTCCGTTTACAACCCGATCGCCTGCTTTTAAACCGCTCGTCACCAAGTATAATCCGTTCTGTAAATGAGCTTGTACAGGGCGCGCCTCCAAACGATTTTGCGCATTGATAACATACGCAGTTAATCCATTAGAAGAAGACAATAATGCCGATGAAGGAACAAGCGTCGCATTTTGAAAAACAGCGCCTACCAGCCGAACTCGGACAAATTGCCCCGGAATCAGCTCCCGGCTTTGGGCCGGGTTGGGAAGTTCTGCCTTAATGGCAATACTGGATGTTTGTGTGTTTTCCGAACTGTCAAAAAAGATTAATTTGCCCCGTTGCGGATAAAGTTTACCATTCCCCAAGAGAACTTCTACATAAATGGGAACTTCCTCTGCCCCTGCTTGGCGATAATTGGGGGCTTGGAGCATATCCGGATTGTCTTCATTACCCATAGCAATCGTCCCATCCCGATAGCCTTGTGACAGTTGTTCAAATTGACTTCCCGGCATAGCAAAATTAAGATGCAACGGATCAATTTGTACCATGGTTGTCAACAAACCGGAATCTCCTTGCGCCGTAATCAAACTACCAACCGTTTGACTTTCCTTACCGGCGATGCCGGAAATCGGAGCAAGCACTTTGGTATACCCTAAATTAATTTGAGCATCATTAACCCCCGCTTGCGCCACCTGCACATCTGCTTTGGCTGTTTCATACGCTGACAACGCATTATCATAATCTTGTTGGCTGACAGCATTTTCTGCACGGAGTAATTTCATCCGCTGATAAGATCGTTGAGTCCGCTTAACTTCCGCTTGCGCCTGTGACAACGTCCCACGTGCTTTTTCCAAAGCCACCTTATATTCTTTATCATCTATTTGAAATAACTGTGTACCGGCTACCACAAATTCGCCTTCGTCGTATAAACGATCTTGCAAAACTCCTCCCACTTGCGCCCGAATCTGCACGTCCAAAGAGCCCGTTACTTGGGCCGGATATTCCATTTCCCAGGGATAATTTTGCTGTACCACTTCTACCGCATTCACAACCGTCGGTTGCGGCAATATAGCTTTTTTATCTTGGCAAGCATTTAGGAACATTCCCAAAGAAAAAAATCCAACATATATTATGCGTTTCATATTCTTCTCCCCGATTAAGATTTTTCACTATTGTAATAAAACAGTTGCCCAATGCTAGGGGATTTTTTATACTATTTTTAACCAAAAATGAATCGGACAAATCGTAAAAAAACTTTTACAATATAGGCATATGCGCAATATAGGATTTTTTTTACTGTGCTTACTTTTTCCGGCAGTGGCATTCCCGGCTTCGGGAACGGAAATTGTTATTGAACTTTCCGGCACTCCGGATACTACCCATAAAGAAACCGACATTACTCTTTGGGATAAAGATGCCAAGCAACTAAATAAATTATTACGGGGGAAAACCCGCCAGGAAGCACTCTATCAGATTAGCAGCGTTTCTTCCAAAGACACAATTATCAAAGCACAGGATGGAACCCGATATGCTTTTGTCCAATATGGAGATAAAGACGACTACCGCAAAATGCTCTTTCAAGCCGAAGAACCTCAACTCTTCGTGAATTGTGCAGCCAATGTACAGGATGCGCTGGCAGTAAATAAACGGTATCAGGTAGATATTGGAATTACTCTGAAAGAATTTTTATCTGCCTATGCAGAACAAGTCCAGGAATTGCCCTCTCCTTTAGGGAAACACCTCTATCGCCTGGAAAGCAAAGAGCAGGAGCCGGCTTTTTTCCTTTTTGAGAAAGGCCAATTGTTGCGTACCTTAACGGCTAAAGAGGTTACCGATTTGCAACCTAAAAAGACGATCGCCCAAGCCACACCCGTACAGCTTCCCGCTCCGCGGAAACAACCGCAACCCCGCAAAGCTTTAGCGGAGGGAGGTACGATAACAGACCAAATGTATATGCCGCGCGTAATCAATCCCATTCCGCGCCCCGTTATTTCCCCCAGCAAAACCCCCGCCGGGACCCCTTTATAGCCGCAAGCGGCTCTCATAACGGCCCGCATCCTGTGAAATATGGTAGAATAGAGGTAATCTATGAACACACAAAATACGCAAGATAATAAAGCGGTTTTTTTCAAACGTGAAGCCTTAAAACGCGTCGTTGAGGCTTTTGATAAAGGCTTTTTGGAAACTCAAGCCTACCGCATCCCTTTTGACGCATTACCGCAAAATTCCCCCTCCGGAGTACGTTGTTGCATCTACAAAGAGCGTGCCGTTTTTCGCGCACGGACGCTAGCCGCATTGGGTGGCAGTTTGGAAACTGACGACGAAGCGACCTCTCTGAACGATTATGCCAAAAATGCCATGTCCCGCAAGACTCCGGCTGAAAACACATTGACCGTTTTATCCATCGCTTGCAAAGGATGCGTTAAAGCACGTCATATTGTTACCGAGGCCTGCCAGGGGTGTTTGGCCCGCAATTGTCAAGCGGCTTGTAAATTCGGTGCTATTTCTATCTCTTCTGAAAACGGACGTTCTAAAATTGATCCGGAGAAATGCAAGAATTGCGGCCAGTGTTTAGCTTCGTGCCCGTACAACGCCATTACGTATGTACCCGTTCCCTGCGAACAAGCTTGCCCCGTAGATGCTATTCATAAAGACAGCGACGGGTTTGCCCACATCAATTTTGATAAATGTATTTCCTGCGGTAAGTGCATGGATGCTTGCCCGTTTGGTGCAGTTATGGAACGCAGCCAGCTGATTGATGTATTGCGCAGTATTAAAGGCAAAAACAAAGTATGCGCTATGATTGCACCCTCTATTGTCGGACAGTTGGAAGGGACCCTGCCTCAAGTAATAACCGCCCTGCGCAAAGCCGGTTTTGATAAGGTAACGGAAGTCGCTCTGGGGGCTGATGTTACTACAGCAAACGAAGCACGCGAACTGGTGGAACGGTTGGAAAAGGGCGCCCGGTTTATGACAACTTCCTGCTGTGCAGCTTGGGTACAAGCAGTAAAAAAACATCTACCGGCACTCAAAGAATTTATTTCTGATGCCAAGACTCCCGCCGGCTATACGGCAGAAATAGAAAAAGCCAACGGCTTTACAACGGTATTTATTGGGCCGTGCGCCTCCAAACGATTAGAGGGACGTGAAGACCCGAACATTGACTATGTATTAACCTTTGAAGAAATAGACGCTCTACTGCGTGCCCGGAACATTGATCCAGCCCAATGCGAGGAAACACCTTTGGACGCTACCATCTCAGCCGAAGGACGTTATTACGGCGTAACGGGCGGGGTTGCCCAAGCGGTAGAAAACGCAATAGCCGGGCGGATGCCATTTAAGAAAATGGCTATCAATGGCCTGGATAAAAAAGCCATGCTTATGCTCAATGCATATGCACAAGGCAAAGCGGGCGATTTCCAACTTTTGGAAGTAATGAGTTGCAAAGGTGGCTGTATAGGCGGGCCTTGTACAGTCAAAAAACAAGCTCAAGTAATCGGTGCTATTAAAGAATTAGCCGATAAAAGCCCGAAAGTAAAAAGTGCTTTTGAAACTAAAAAGAAATAATTCTGATAACAAAAATAAAAATCGGTCACGATTTTATATCGCGACCGATTTTTATTATATAACGAATCAAGCGTTATCTACCAGTTACCACCGTGCAGACTTCGGCGTATACAGCATAACTCTTAATGTCTGTATCTACCGTAGCAACTTGGGTAATTCTTCCGTTTTTCTTAGCAGCTTCAATAGACATATCGCCCTGGATTAACAAGCCCAAAATATTTGTTGCGCAAGCACGGCCTACCTTGGTACCAGGAGCATTAGTAGCCATAACCGGTTGTTGGGTTTGGGCAAACAAAGCAGTCCCTACGTGAGTAGCGGGGGTAGCGCATGCACCTAACAAAACAGTGCCGCCAAGTAACAACATCAATTTCTTCATATGTAATCTCCTTGCAACGAACTTTTCCTTCGCTTTATTATAACATATTTAATATAAAAACACCGTCCAAAAAGGACGGTGTTTTGTAAATTTCCGTACGGCATCCAACTCTTAACGTTTGGAGAATTGGAAGCGTTTGCGGGCACCGGGTTGACCGGGTTTCTTTCTTTCCACCATACGCGGATCGCGCGTAAGGTAGCCCGCTTT
>CACYBL010000052.1 GCA_902772695.1 uncultured Elusimicrobium sp. | reverse complement strand
ATGCAATCGCTGAACTAACCGTATTGGAACTTTCCGAACTCGTGAAAGCGATTGAAGAAAAATTCGGTGTTAAAGCTGCTGCTCCGGCTGTTGCCGTTGCTGCCGCTGCCCCGGCTGCTGCCGGCGCTGCTGCCGAAGAAAAAGATGAATTCAACGTCGTGTTGACCGCTGTAGATGCCGCCAAAAAAATCGGCGTCATTAAAGTAGTTCGCGAAATTACCGGCTTGGGCTTGAAAGAAGCCAAAGACCTCGTTGAAGGTGCTCCTAAAGCCGTAAAAGAAAACGTTGCCAAAGCTGAAGCTGAAGAACTCAAAAAGAAAATCACCGAAGCCGGCGGCACCGTCGAACTCAAATAGTTCAACCGCAATTATCCCAATCCCCGTTTTCGGGGATTGGGATTCGTACCTTAAACAAAGGTATCACAACGAGGATGTTTTCCGCGGGTGCGCGCGATAAGAACTCCCGTTATTATTTCAGGAAGAAAAGAAATGATTGAAAAACAAACAAATTTCGGCAAAATTTCCACCAAACTTCCCTTGCCAGACTTGCTAGATATGCAAAAACAGTCTTTCGTAGACTTTTTGCAACTAGACGTGGCTCCTTCTAAAAGAGAATTGAGAGGCTTACAAGCCGCTTTTGAAGATGTATTTCCGATTGAAGCGCCCGATGGAAGCATGCGCTTAGAATTTTTAAAATATGAATTAGGTACCCCCCGTTACGCCACTCCGGCGGAAGCCACCGTGCGTGATAGCACTTATGCTGCTCCGCTTAAAGCATGGATGCGTTTATATGTAAAACAAAAAAACGGGAAGATGAAAGAAGCCTCTGACCAGGATGTAACTCTTTGTGATTTACCTTTAATGACAGATGCCGGATGCTTTGTGTTTAACGGAGCGGAACGCGTAGTCGTCAGCCAGATGCACCGTTCCCCGGGCATTATTTTTGAAGAGGATGAAGAAAAGAAACAGTCCACTTTTGGTAAACGCTTATATGTGGCCCGTATTATTCCGTACCGCGGAGCATGGATTGAGTTTTCGTTTGACCTCATGAACGCCCTTTGGGTTCGCATTGACCGTAAGAAAAAAGTACTCGCGTCCACCTTCCTGCGCGCGTGTGGTTTGGAAACGAACGCACAAATCATCCAAACTTTTTATAAATGCGAAGATATTGATGTTAAACCTTCTCACATTGATGCTATTATCGGCCGTTATGCTGCAGATGATATTTATGATCCGGCCACCGGTGAAGTATTGTGGAACTTAGATGAAAAAGCCGCTTTACCGATTGATGATAAACTTTTCAAAACATTGGTTGAAAAGAAAGTCAAAACCATCAAAGTAATTTCGGGCAAACCGCGTCAAGATGACCCGGGTATTTTGGCTACTTTGGAACATCGCAAAGATTCCATTCGCACCGCAGCCGAAGCTCAAGCCGAAATTTACAAGAAAATGCGCGGACAGGACTTTGTAGTGAAGGAACAAGCCGAATCTTTCTTAAACAACTTAGTCTTCAACAATATCCGCCGCTATGATTTAAGTTTCGTTGGACGTTATAAAATTAATAAAAAGTTTGCGAATATGTTTGATTTGATTAGCAAATTCAAATTCAAAAAATTCCAAAAACCGTCCGATAACCGCCGTACACTCGCTCCGGAAGATATTATCGTTACCGTTAAGTATTTACTCGCACTTAACGCCGGAGAAGATGTGCAAAAAATGTACGGAGACGATTTCTCTTTCAAAATAGATGATATTGATCATTTGGGAAATCGTCGTGTACGCGGGATTGGAGAACTTTTAGAAAACCAAATCCGCATTGGTCTTAGCCAAATGGCTAAGACTGCGCGGGACCGTATGAACCGCGAACTTACTTCGTTTACGCCGCGCGCTCTTGTTAATGCGCAACCGGTGCAAGCGATTATCCGCAAGTTCTTTGGTACCTCTCAATTATCTCAGTTCATGGATCAGATTAACCCGTTGGGTGAATTAACCCACAAACGCCGTCTGTCTGCGTTAGGTCCGGGCGGATTGAACCGTAAACGTGCCGGATTTGAAGTGCGCGACGTGCACTATACGCACTACGGTCGTGTCTGCCCAATTGAAACTCCGGAAGGACCAAACATTGGATTAATCACTTCTTTAGCGTGCTACTCTAAAGTAAATAAATACGGACTTATTGAAACTCCTTATCGCAAAGTAGTCAATGGTAAAGTAACCGATAAAATTGAAAACCTAACTGCCGATGCGGAAGATGATAAGTTTGTGGCTCAGGCCAACACACCGCTTAAAAAGGACGGATCCATTGATACGGATTTGGTATCTTGCCGTGTCCGTTCAGACTATCCGATGATTGCACCTAAAAATGTAAATTATATGGATGTGTCTCCGTTGCAAGTAATCAGCGTATCTGCGGCACTTATTCCGTTCTTAGAACACGACGACGCCAACCGTGCGCTCATGGGTTGTAACATGCAACGCCAGGGTGTGCCTCTGTTGATGCCGGAAGCTCCTTACGTAGGGACGGGTATTGAACACGAAGTGGCCCGCGACTCCGGTACTTCTATGGTGGCCAAACGTGATGGCCGTGTCCAATTTGCGGATGCCAATCAAATCATTGTAGAAGCTAAAGATGGAACTATGGATGTTTATAATTTACTTAAGTATAAACGTTCTAACTCGGATACCTGCATCAACCAACACCCCATTGTAAAGACCGGTGATAACGTGAAAGCCCGCCAAGTCATTGCCGACGGCCCTTCTATGGATAACGGCTATTTAGCTTTGGGCCGGAACATGCTCGTTGGTTTTATGTGTTGGGAAGGGTACAACTACGAAGACGCTATTTTAGTATCCAGCCGGTTGGTCAAGGATGATGTGTTTACCTCCATCCACTTGCATGAATTTACGGTAGATGCTCGTAACACCAAGCTCGGTGCGGAAGAAATCACCCGCGATATTCCGAACATTGGTGCAGATGCTCTTTCTCACTTGGATAACGAAGGTATCGTGTTGCCGGCCACGGTTGTGGAGCCGGGCGATATTTTAGTAGGTAAAGTTACTCCGAAAGGCGAGCAGCAATTAACTCCCGAAGAAAGACTCTTAAAAGTGATCTTCGGTAAAAAAGCGGATGATGTGGTAGACGCTTCGTTGCGCGTCCCGCCGGGTACCAGCGGTAAAGTCGTAGGTACACGTGTTTTTGTGCGCAAAGAAAAACTTACTAAAGCTGAAGAAAAAGCTCGTCTTAATGCGTTAGAAAACGAAAAAAATTCAACCTTGGATTTGATTAAAGAACAACGCAAACGTGCCTTAGATCACGCGAAAAATACAATTAAAAAAGAAGCGGATTTGAAAAAGGAAACAGCTCGTATAACTTCGCTTTATAAATTGATGGAAAAGAAAGCGGTTGAACATTACGAACGCGAAATTGAATTCTCTAAACAAGGGGATGAGCTCGCGGTAACTGTTAATAAATCCATTAAGGTATATATTGCTTCTAAACGCAAACTCCACGTGGGTGATAAGATGTCCGGTCGCCATGGAAACAAAGGGGTTGTGGCACGCATCTTGCCGGAAGAAGATATGCCTTTCCTACCCGATGGCACTCCGTTAGACATTGTTCTTTCTCCGTTGGGTATTCCTTCCCGTATGAATGTGGGACAGTTGTTAGAAACCATGCTGGGATGGGCGGCACACTATCTGCATTATAATGCCGCAACGCCGGTGTTTGACGGCCCGAGTGAAGCAGAAGTTGTTAATGAAATCCGCAAAGCCAAAGAAAAAATCTTAGATGACAAAGGGCTTAAAGGAAAAGAGCGCGAAGAATATGCGGCCAAATACTTACCGGATGATTATTGCCGTATTACGTTGTACGACGGCCGGACAGGTGAACCTTTTGAAGAAAAAGTGACGATCGGTTACATGTATATGATGAAACTGATCCACTTGGTAGAAGACAAAGTACACTCCCGTTCAACAGGTCCGTACAGCATGATTACCCGCCAGCCGTTAGGTGGTAAAGCCCAATTCGGTGGTCAGCGCTTCGGAGAAATGGAAGTGTGGGCCATGGAAGGATACGGAGCCACATATACCTTGCAGGAATTCTTAACGGTCAAGTCAGACGATTTTGCCGGACGGACCAAGATGTATGAATCCATTGTTAAAGGGGATGCTCCTGCGCAACCGGGCGTGCCGGAATCCTTCAAGGTGTTAGTGAAGGAACTCCAAGCGTTAGGATTGAGCGTAGATTTGCTTAAAAACATAGGAGACGATGCTCATACGCCGTCCGCCTCCGCAGAAAAAAAAGAGGAGGCCAAGGCCGATAAATAAGCCGGGGATTTGAAACCATGCAAACGAAAAAAGTTAAACAATTAAGCGACTTAAATTTCTTTGACTTTGATGCTATCAAGTTAGGGATTGCCAGCCCGGAGCAAATTATGGGTTGGTCTTTTGGGGAAGTAAAAAAACCGGAAACCATTAACTACCGTACGCTCAAACCGGAGCGCGATGGTCTGTTCTGCGAACGTATTTTCGGCCCGACGAAAGATTACGAATGTTCTTGCGGAAAATACCGCTGGGTAAAATTCAAAGGTATTAAATGTGATCGCTGCGGTGTGGAAATTACGGAAGCCAAAGTCCGCCGTGAACGCATGGGCCATATTGAATTGGCTGTTCCTGTTGCCCACGTTTGGTTTTTGCGTAAAAATCCGTCTCGTATCGGTATTATGTTGGATATGCGCACGAGCGATTTGGAGCGCGTCGTTTACTACGCCTCTTACGTAGTTATTGAAGATTGCGTAGACAGCGTAACCGGTCGTGTTGATTTCAAGAAAGGTACTCTTTTGTCCGACGTGCAAGTACGTGAAGCCCGCAAGAAACACGGAGCCCGCCTGAAAGTAGATATCGGTGCTCCGGCTATCCGCACTCTCTTGGAAGGTATTGATTTTGACAAAGAAATTCCGGCTTTACACGAACAACTCAAGAATACGCAAAGTGAAGTAGAACGCACGAAGCTTATTCGCCGTGTAAAAACCATGGAAGAATTCAAAGAAAGCGGTAACCGCCCCGAATGGATGATTTTGAGCGTTTTGCCAGTTATTCCTCCGGATTTGCGCCCGCTTGTAGCGTTAGACGGTGGTCGGTTTGCTGCCTCTGACTTAAACGATTTGTATCGCCGTATTATTAATCGCAACAATCGTCTTAAACATATTGAATCGCTCCGCGCGCCGGAAGTAATGATTTACAACGAAAAACGCCTCTTGCAAGAAGCCGTAGACGCCTTGATTGAAAACGGTGCCCGCGGTAAATTCTTCATCGGTGCCGGTGGCAGACCGCTTAAATCTCTCTCTGATAACATTAAAGGGAAACACGGTCGTTTCCGTCAGAACTTGCTCGGTAAACGTGTAGATTATTCCGGTCGTTCCGTTATTGTGGTCGGTCCGAACTTGAAACTTCACCAATGCGGACTTCCCAAACTCATGGCGTTGGAACTTTTCAAACCGTTTATCATTGGCGAACTCATGAAAAAAGAGGGCGTAACGCTCAAGGCTGCCAAAAAGATGTTGGAACGTGTTCGCCCGGAAATTTGGGATATTTTAGAAAAAGTGACCAAATCTCATCCGGTCATGTTGAACCGTGCTCCAACCTTGCACCGCTTGGGTATTCAAGCTTTTGAGCCGGTGCTTATTGAAGGTAAGGCCATTCAGTTGCATCCGTTAACCTGTGCGGCTTTCAACGCCGACTTCGACGGTGACCAGATGGCTGTGCACGTACCGCTTTCCTTGGAAGCTCAGATGGAAGCCCGCACCTTGATGTTGGCATCCAACAATATTTTATCACCGGCTTCCGGTAAACCGATAGCTGCCCCATCACATGATATGGTATTGGGAATCAACTTCCTTACCAAAATCAAAGATGGCGATATCGGCGAAGGATCCATTTTCGGTAGCAAAGAAGACGCTCTTGTTGCATTGGAATATGGCAAGCTATCTTACCATGCTAAAATCAAAGTGCGTGGTATCAATGCTATTCCGGAGCCAGGTTTGACCGGTAAAGATGAAAAGAATGCTTCCAAGTGGAAAGATTATACTTCCGTAGGTCGCATTATTTTCAACCAAATTTTGCCTAAAGGATGGGAATACATCAACAAAACCATCGGTAAAAAAGAATTGGGAGCATTGGTAGATGAATGCTACAAGAGCAAAAAATATGGCCGCTATGAAGCCGTACAATTCTTGGACAAGATTATGAAGATGGGGTACCATTACGCTACCTTGTCCGGCTTGTCCATTTCTATTGCCGATATGACGATCCCGTCTGTCAAACAGAAATATATTGATGACGCGAAAAAACAAGTCAAACAGATTCAAGCGCAAGCCGAGGCTGGTATTATTACTGAAGGTGAACGCTATAACAAAGTAATTGATATTTGGACGCGCGTCACGGATGATGTAGCAAATGAACTCTTCAAAGAAATGAAAAAATTTGAAGAAGCCAAGTTTGACCCCACTAACAAAGAACACAGCGGCCAACGCTTTAACTCCGTCTATTTAATGGCGGATTCCGGTGCCCGCGGTTCGCGCCAACAGGTACGCCAGTTGGCCGGTATGCGCGGTCTTATGGCCAAGCCGCAGAAGAAATTGACCGGTGGTCAGGGCGAAATTATTGAAAACCCAATTACGGCTAACTTCCGTGAAGGGTTGTCCGTGTTGGAATACTTTATTTCCACGCACGGCGGACGTAAAGGTCTTTCTGATACCGCGTTAAAAACGGCTGATGCCGGTTATTTAACACGTCGTTTAGTAGACGTTGCTCACAACGTAGTTATTACGCAAGAAGATTGCGGTACTCACAACGGTATCGTGGTTAAATCCTTGATGAGCGGCGAAGAAATGGTAGAACCGTTGGACGAACGTATTTTGGGGCGCACGGCTTTGGAAAATGTCGTTGTAAAAGTGAAAAAAGCCGATGGCTCTGAAGAAGAAAAAACCATTATCAAAGAAGGCGACTTAATTACCTTAGAACAAAGCAAACAAGTTAAAAAATACGGTGTAGAGTCGGTTCGTATCCGCTCGGTATTAACTTGTGAAGCCCCCTTTGGTGTTTGTGCAAAATGTTACGGTTTGTCTTTGGCGACCTCTTCCAAGAGTAATCCCGGAGATGCCGTTGGTATTATTGCAGCCCAATCCATTGGGGAACCCGGTACGCAGTTAACCTTGCGTACGTTCCATATCGGTGGTACGGCCTCACGCGTGCTTTCGCGCAGCCAGGCCGTAGCTGAAATTGACGGTAAAGTTACTTTCAAAGATATTAAAGTAATTACAAATCGTTACGACAACAAAATTTGTATCTCTCGTAACGGCTCTGTCTTTGTAACTGCCGGAAATGGTACAATAAAAGAATATAAGATTCAGTACGGTGCCTCTATCTATGTCAAAGATAAAGAGACCGTAAAAAAGGGTTCACTCTTAGCAGAGTGGGACCCGCACTCTATTCCTGTGCTCGCGGAAGTAACGGGCAAGGTCCGTTTGACGGACGTGGTGGAAGGTATCACCTTACAGGAAGAGCGCAATAAAGTTACGGGCGTAATTGAACGCAAAATTACTGCCAGCCGCATGGGCAAAAAGAATCCGCGCATCAGCATTGAAGGCAAGGAAAAGAAGATTAACTTCCCGCTGCCAATAGATACAATCTTGATGGTGGAAAACGGTGAAGAAGTGGAACCCGGAGACGTGCTTGCTAAGATCGGGCGCGAAGCCGGAGGTACCAAAGATATTACCGGTGGTTTGCCCCGTATTGCGGAATTGTTTGAAGCTCGCAGACCTAAGAACCCGGCTATTATTTCCGAGTTTGAAGGGATTGTCAGCTTAGAAACATCGCCCAAAGGTTTGATTGAAGTAGTCGTGCGGAATGAGGAGACCAATCAGGTCAAACAGTATAGCATTCCGCAAGGCAAACACTTAGTTGTATACGAAGGCGACCACGTCGGAGTAGGTGAAGCCTTAACCGACGGCGCCATTGACCCCCACGACGTGCTGCGCGTGAAGGGTGAAAAAGAAGCACAAGAGTTCCTGTTAAACGCTATTCAAGAAGTGTACCGCTTGCAGGGCGTAACCATCAACGACCGACATATTGAGGTGATTGTCCGTCAGATGTTAGGGAACGTAAAAATTCTGGATGCCGGAGATACTCACTTCCTAAAAGGAGAAGTATTAAGCCGAGCCAGCTGGTTGCGTGAGAACGCTAAAATGAAGGCCGCTGGTAAGCGTTTAGCTGAAGCTGAAACCATTCTTTTAGGTATTAGTAAAGCATCTTTGGCTTCTGAATCCTTTATTTCCGCGGCTTCGTTCCAAGAAACGACCAAAGTTTTAACGGACGCCGCGATTACCGGCCAAGTAGATGAACTTGCCGGTTTGAAAGAAAACGTAATTGTAGGCCATTTGATCCCCGCAGGAACAGGTATTTCTGCCCGTCAGATTGCCCACGAATTTGAAGAAAAACGCAAAGAAAAATAAACAGGAGAGAAGTAATGCCAACAGTAAACCAATTAGTAAAATACGGACGGGCGAAAGAGTCCAACAGGACCAAATCCCCGGCGTTGCAATCCTGCCCTCAACGGCGCGGTGTTTGTACCCGTGTTTATACCACAACCCCTAAAAAACCAAACTCTGCTTTGAGAAAGGTTGCCCGTGTAAAATTAACTTCCAAAATGGAAGTGACCGCTTATATTCCGGGTGTGGGCCACAACTTGCAAGAACACTCTATCGTGCTGGTGCGCGGTGGCCGTGTAAAAGACTTGCCGGGTGTGCGTTATCACATCATCCGCGGTGCGCTTGATGCGTCGGGCGTAGAGAATAGAAAACAAGGCCGCTCCCTTTACGGTGTAAAGAGACCGAAGGCCGGTAAATAATTTTTAGGAGTTGATTAATATATGCCAAGAAAAGGTTTAAGACCCAGAGACAGAAGACCGCAACCCGCGCCGGATTATAAATACAATTCCGTGCTCGTGGCCCGGT
>CACYBL010000051.1 GCA_902772695.1 uncultured Elusimicrobium sp. | reverse complement strand
TTTGTGTCAACAAATCACGCAATCAAAAACAGTTTCTTATGGCGGAAGCGGCATCCGGTGCTATAGAGGGCGGCTCTAATGGCGATCAATTAGATATGCCTTAATTCATTCCCCACATTCCGGCGTTTAGGTAAGTAGCAAACAATAGCCACACCCCGTACGGCACTAACAACCACGCACTAGCCGTGTTAATCTTTCCAAATGCGCGCAACAAGAAGATAAATTCCGCCAACATGGCCACAATCAAAATTAGCCCGCCTGTTAAACTGTGTGCGCCGAAAAATAGCGGTGTCCAGCACGCATTTAAAGCCAGTTGCCCGACAAATAACATCATGGCGTTCCTATATAGCTTTTCACGAAAAGCTAAAAATGCACTAATGCCAAGCAGTACATACAATACAGCCCACACCATACCAAACACGACGCCGGGCGGGGTCCAATGAGGATGAAGCAGTGTATTATACCACACCATATTTGTGTACACGAATTGTACGCCCAGTATACTGGGTAGCTGACAAATGGCCAACCAAATGACAAGTATTAACCATGCTTTTGTTTTCATAAATCGTATGCTAGTGTTTTTAGGGTAATCTGTAAAGCATTAAAAAACATTAGTACCTGTCCGCGTTTGCTTAAAAAATGGTAGAATAAATGTACTTGTATTTTGGGAAGGAAAGAATTTTATGGATACCAAGCTTATTAAAGAAGTAACCGATTGGCTCAAAACTACCGATTTAGCAGAATTCTGTTATGCCAAACATGGCCAAAGCATTGAAATTAAAACCCAGGAAGCTTTACCGGAACCTACCCGATTTTCTTGCTCGCTGATGCCGGTTTGTTCACCCGCAATTGGAATCTATCACAGTGCTGAGAAAGGTAAAAATTTAATACTGTCCGAAGGGCAAACCGTTGCACAGGGGGAAACCTTGGGTTGGGTGGAAACCGTTCAGAAAAAACATAAAATTACGGCTCCTGTCTCAGGAAAATTAAGGGCGATAACAGCACAGGAAGGTGCTGCGGTGGAATTCGGCCTACCTTTGTTTTTTATTGAGCCATAGGAGTTTTGCATGTCAGGAAAACCATCCATTAAACCTTTTCAAAAAGTTCTTATTGCCAACCGTGGGGAAATCGCCCTGCGTGTGATTCGCACTTTAAAAGAAATGAATATTAAGTCGGTGGCGGTTTATTCGGAAGCAGACCGCAACTCGTTGCATGTACGGATGGCTGACGAAGCCGTTTGTATAGGGGCCGCGCCTTCTGCCAAGAGTTACCTAAATATGGATGCTTTGATTACGGCAGCCAAAGTAACGGGGGCAGATGCCATTCATCCCGGGTATGGTTTTCTGTCAGAAAATGCCGACTTCGCCGCAGCCGTTACAAAGGCAGGAATAACATTTATCGGGCCGACAGCTCAAGCTATTTCCATGTTGGGAGTCAAATCCACTGCCCGTGCTATTGCTAAAAAAGCTGGGGTGGCAGTGACCCCGGGATCAGACGGAGTAGTAGGTAAGAATTATAAGGATGTGGCACGCAAAATTGGTTTTCCAATTATGATAAAAGCAGCTTTGGGCGGCGGCGGAAAGGGCATGCGCGCGTGCTTGAAAGAAGAAGATTTGGATCGAATGATGGCTACTGCACAAGGGGAAGCCCGCGCCAATTTTGGTGATGACCGGATGTACTTTGAAAAACTGATTCTCAATCCGCGCCACATTGAAGTACAAGTCGCTGCGGACCAGTATGGCAATGTAGTGGCTTTTGCCGAACGTGATTGCAGTATGCAGCGCCGACACCAAAAATTAGTGGAAGAATCGCCTTCCCCGTTTGTGGATATGCGCACCCGTACCAAACTGCAAGAAGCCGCGTGCAAACTTGTTCAAGCGGCTCGATATTGCGGAGTTGGAACAGTAGAGTTTTTAATGGCTCCTACCAAAGAATTTTATTTTATGGAAGTAAACACTCGCTTACAGGTAGAACATCCGGTAACCGAAGAAGTATGTGGCCAGGATTTGGTAAAAATGCAAATTCAAATTGCCCAAGGATATGCATTAGGGTTAACCCAAAAAGAAGCGGCTACAATTAAATGCCACGCCATAGAACATCGTATTAATGCCGAAGACAGCGCCCATAATTTTGCACCTTGTCCGGGAAAAATAACCGAGTGGATACCGGCCGGTGGATTGGGCGTACGGGTGGATAGTCACATGTACAGCGGCTATACAATCCCCAGTTACTACGATAGTTTAATTGCCAAGTTGATTGTTACTGCACCGGACAGGGAACATTTATTGGCCCGCAGTCGCCGCTGTTTAAGTGAGTTTATTATCAATGGAGTGAAAACAACGATTCCCTTTCACCAGAAAATTGTTAACCAGCCGGATTTTATTGCCGGGAATACGGATACGGGGCTGATTGAGCGGATGCTCAAACAAGAGAA
>CACYBL010000050.1 GCA_902772695.1 uncultured Elusimicrobium sp. | reverse complement strand
TGATATATGGATGCAAAAACTCGGGCCGGAATGAAAGTCCGTAAGCCGCGATTTCTTCTTGTGTCAACGGCAAGGCGGGGGAGAATTGCCCCAATAATCCATCTACGCAAAAATCGGGTATTTCCCAAATACGGAAGAAACCTAATACATGATCAATACGATAGGCGTCAAAGTAACGAGCCATATGTATGAGCCGTTTTTGCCACCAACGGTAATGTTCGCGGGCCATATTGCTCCAATTGTAAGTAGGGAATCCCCAATTTTGTCCTGTGGCGGAAAAATCGTCAGGAGGAGCACCGGCCTGGGTATTTAAATAAAATAAATGTGGTTCCATCCAGGCCTCTACACTATGAGGAGAAATGCCGATAGGAATGTCTCCTTTCAAAATGACATGATGTCTCCGTGCATATTGGGTCGCTTTTTGTAATTGGGAGTGTAAAATAAATTGCACGTAATACCAAAAGCGAACTTCTTTTTCATGAGGGGTACCTGTAGTACAAAAACGATGCAGCTCTTCTTCACAGAAAGTGTTATGTTCCGGCCAAGTGGTAAAATCAGCAGTGTGGTAAGTGTCTCGGAGTGTGCAAAACATGGCATACGCCGGTAACCAGTGGGCATTTTGGTGGAAAAAAAGATGAAATTCCGGCGTTCCCAATACATGTTCTCCTTCTTGTTCAAAAGCTTGTTTAAGGCGTTGTATTTTCAAATGTAAAGCAGATTCATAATCCACTTGTGACATATCATTGAGATACTGCCGTTGTTTTTCAAATTTTTTCTCATCTTTAGCCGGTAGTGGTGGCAGTTGACGCAAATCAGTATATAGCGGGTGAAATGCATAAATGGAAATGGCCTTGTACGGATACGAATCCTGCCAAGTTTTTGTTTGGGAAGTGTCATGTACAGGTAAAAGTTGAATTATCTTTTGCCCGGTAAGGACGGCCCAATCTGTTAGTTTTAGTAAGTCACCAAAGTCTCCCACTCCGGCACTGCCCTTACTTCGCAAAGAAAAAACAGGAAGAACCACTCCGGCTGCACGAAAAGGTTTTTCCGGTGGGAACTGGGGCCGTAGATCGTTGTAAATATGCGTTTCTAAGGGGGAATTTGGCAAAATCCGTAATGTACGATTAGGGCCTTGTTCCCAAGTAATTTGATTTGTTTGAGGATGACGCACAAAAAATTTATATTCAAAAGGGGTGCTAATCCCTTGGGTATTTAAAAAGCATGCCCACTCATTGATGGCTGTTGGGTGCAAGCGTAGGGCATGAGCGGGGTCCCACTTTCCCAAAAGTGGCAAGTTGCCGCTCATATAGAGGTCTTGCGAGGTAGTGCTTTGAACATATAAACAGAGGGTATTCTCAAAGATTTCTGCGGCCGAAAATAGAGGAGGTCTTTGACGAGAGATGTGTTCCAATGCGCTGGAGTAGAGCCAGCTGTCGGTGGGTAAATCGCGCCATTGATCGTTAAGGATATATTCTTTTTTAGATGGAATCAGATGTAAGTGACGAGGTTTGCAGGGCCACTCGCGTCGGCAAATTTTTATTCCGTGACGTACTTCATAATGATAGGATAAATCTACCGGCTCTTTTAACGAAAAGAGTCCTTCCCCTTGCCAACAAGCAGATCCTTTGCAGGTAAGCGGAATGTTAATTTGTTTTTTAACACCGTGAGATGGACTCCGTTTTAAAATAACATGGAGTGTTTCCCCGGGGTTTGCATAATAATGAAGAGAAAAACTTAATTTCATAGATTACTCCTTTTTGCTGGTCTGTTCTTGCACACGCAACGTGAATGCTGCGGCTATCAACAAACTTAAGCCACCTACCCCTACGGCTGCAATTGCACTGGAACCTAAACAAAATTTCATAAACGGGCCGAAAAATAGATTGACACAAATTTGCGGGATAACGATGAAAAAGTTAAAGACTCCCATATAGAAACCCATTTTGTCATCGGGGAGTGCATTGGCCAACATGGCATAAGGCATAGATAAAATACTACTCCAGGCAATACCTACGCCTATCATGGGGAGAATTAAACTGTATTTTGAAAAAGTTATTCCCAATAAGGTAAGGCCCAAAGCGCTCAATCCTGCTCCACCGATACAGAGACACACGATGTGGATCTTCTTGGCTGAAAATTTGGTAGTTAGCCACAAAAGCAAGAAAGAGAAGAGAAAGGAAACTCCGTTATAAATTCCAAAGCAGGAGCTTCCCCAATTAGCAGCTGTTTCGTAAGCTTCCGTACCGGGTTGGGCATGAAAAATTCCCGAAGCAATACCGGGTGTAAAATAAACCCACATTACCATAAACGCGGCCCAAGTAAAAAATTGTACCCAGGCTAATTGCCGCATGGTTGAAGGCATAGAAACGAATGCTCTTCCCATTTCTTCGATGGTTTTACGAAAACTAAATGATTGATTCTTACGAGCGTTAAATGCATGAATATCGGTGGGGGAATATTCCGGGGTGGTTGCGATAGTCGTTGCGATAGTTATTAATAAAACAACTGCCCCTATGTAAAAGGAATACCGAACCGTGGCGGGGATGTTCCCTAACGGAGCTTGTGTGCTTACACCCAGAGAAGTTAGAATTTGCGGTAAAAAGGACGCAATTACAGCTCCTGCCCCAATCATTACACTTTGCATAGCATAACCAGTCTTGCGTTGGTTAGCGGGCAGGAGATCACCTACAAAAGCGCGGAAAGGTTCCATGCTGACATTAACGGATGCATCCAATATCCAAAGCGCGATTACCGCCATCCAAATAGCCGAAGCCTGAGGCATTAAAAAAAGCGCAAACGCCGCAAAAATAGCCCCTCCTAAAAAATAGGGACGCCGGCGGCCTAACCGGCACCACGTACGGTCACTGTAATATCCAACAAGCGGTTGTACCAATAATCCCGTAACGGGAGCGGCTAACCACAATAACGGAATTTGAGATTCGCTAGCTCCCAAGCGGGAATAAATGGCACTCATATTTCCCATTTGCAGTGCCCAACCAAATTGTATGCCGAAGAATCCCAGACACATATACATAATTTGTCCGAATGTTTGTTGCGGTTTTGATATGTTCATAAAATCCCCCTAAGTTTTTTGCTTTTTCATTATAATAATGTTGTCGCTATCGGAAAGGTCCTTTTTAGGGTTAGATTAGGCATATATGGTGAAGGAACAAAAATTTGATATGATATTAGTAATATGGAACAGGAAAATTCTTTAGATAGTATCAACGAATATTTCAAACAACTCAACCAAGTTACTCGTGAGATTGATCGGGAAGAAAATGCCCGCTTGTGGGCGTTGGCAAAGAAAGGGAACGCACAAGCCCGACGACAAATTTTGGAAAGCAATTTGCGTCTGGTGATTCCAACGGCCAAACGTTTTTTGCGTCCGGGGATGGACTTGATGGATCTGATAGAGGAAGGTAACCTGGGGTTGTTGCAGGCAATTGAAAAATTTGAACCATCTAAAGGTTATCGTTTTTCTACATATGCTGTATATTGGATAGAACAATACATTCGTAAATATATTGAAGAACAATCCGGTGCTATCAAAATTCCTTCGCATGCGTGGGGAAATTTAAAACGTTGGTTCCGTGCGTGGAATGAATTGAAAGAAGCTAACGGACGCGACCCGTCATTGCAGGAAATGGCACAGGAGTTGGATTTAACCGCTAGGCAAGTGAAATCTATCGTAGATACTATAAGCGCTGCAAAAGGGATAGATTCTTTGGCAACCGTTGTTTATTCTGAAGAAGATATGACTTTGGAAGATGTCTTGAGCGATGATGGTAAAGGAAACCCGCATGAAGCATTCCTCAAGCAGGAAGATCACAAACATATCAGACAAAGCATGGCCGATTTAAATGACCGGGATCGTCAAGTAGTCATCCTGCGATACGGATTGGATGATGCTGCCCCCAAAACATTGGGAGAGGTGGCGGAACTTTTGGGGCTTTCACGTGAACGTGTGCGCCAAATTGAAGAACGGGCCATCGGGTTACTGCGTCGGGAAGCCATGAAAGCCGGTATTTTAGAACCGGTCCCGGGGGATTTTCGCACGCGTAAATTGCATAGTGCTATGCGCTCACGTGTAAAAACCAATATTTTGGGAGAAGAAACCCCGCAAGATGTTTTAGGACGGTTGTTGCATCGGGCCAGAAAAGTGGCCGAGCGAGCAAAATCATCAAAAAGAAAAGAAGTTGCCCGAAAAAAGAAAAAAACGACGCCGACACACAAGCGTACTACAGTTAAAAAAACTGCTATTAAGCCGGTGCGCAAAGGGCAGGGCAAACATACAGCTAAACGAACAAGTCCTTCCACTAAAAAAAGCTCAAGTCGGTCTACTCATCATAAGTCAAAAAAATAATTTACGCCCCCGTAGCTCAATTGGATAGAGCGATTCCGTCCTAAGGAAGAGGTTGCGAGTTCAACTCCCGCCGGGGGTACTTTTCTTCTAAAAAGAGTTAGTTTTTCTGATATCTAAAGTGCCGGATTATCTTCGTAACATTCACATAAACTTTATTTTTTCTGCGATTTTCTAATTCAAATCAATCAGCAAGAAAAGAGTTAAAAAAAGTTATCCTACCCAAAAAGGAGGTATTTTATGACTATGCTAGATTTAGCCAGGAAACGTCGTTCCTGTTATGCTTTGACGAATAAAATTCCATTAACGGAGCAACAATTATTTTGTTTGGTTCGAGATGCCGTTAAACAGGCACCCAGTGCATTTAATTCGCAATCGGCGCGTGTAATGGTGTTGTTGGCTGAAAAGCATCATTTGTTTTGGCAATTGGTTTTGGGGGAATTAAAAAAAATCGTTCCTCCGGAACATTTTATTCAAACAGAAGAAAAAATCTCTTCATTCGACCGGGCTTTTGGTACTCTTCTGTTTTTTGAAGATATTCCAACGATACAAGCATTGCAAAGACGTTTTGCAATATATAAAGATAATTTTCCTATTTGGGCTTACCAATCAAATGGTATGTTAGAGTATCTTATTTGGGCCGCCTTGGCTGAACAGAACATCGGGGCAAGTTTACAACATTATAATCCGTTGATTGATAAAGCTGCCGGGAAGGTTTTTGGTATTCCTAAAGGGTGGGAACTGATCGCTCAAATGCCTTTTGGTGTGCAAGAAACCCCGGTGCAAAATAAAACATTCTTACCCGTGGATAATCGGGTGATTATAAAATAGAGGCCGAATCCTACGAGACATATTGCTTCCAAAGGAAATAAAGAATACTTTTTCGGACGCACATAAAAAAACTCCGCGGAAAGCGGAGTTTTAATGGTTTCCGGACTAGGACTCGAACCTAGAATGACTGGACCAAAACCAGTAGTGATACCATTTCACCATCCGGAAATGAAAGGATTTAACACAGCAAAAAACAGAGATGTAATCTGTGCTGATAGTAATATTTTACATCAAATACTATTAGTCTGTAAAGGAAAATTTCATTACAGGTTAATCTGCCGGCTCTGTTTTATACATTGCGTTTGTAAAAGGTTGTGCAAAAAACAGTCCGCTTGCTGTCTTGTATTTGACGGGCCAATTGATGTGCAGCTTCTTCTGTTTCAACCAAAGCAAAAACCGTAGAACCAGATCCCGACATTAAAACAGCATCCGTCATTTGTTTCATATCAGCTAAGGTATCTCGTACCGGTTTGGAAAGAGGAACCACATAATCTTCCAATCGGTTGAAAAGGAAGTCTTTCCAAGAATATAACGGTTTTCCCTCTGATAAATGCGATATTAATTTGTCTAAATTTTTACAATTGGCAGTAGCTTCTTCTCGGCTAGGTAGAGTAAAATTGGCAAAGACTTCTTTGGTAGAAATGGAAGTGTTCGGGTAAACCAATACAATCCAAGGCAGTTGTTCGGTGACGGCTAAAGGGGTTAATTGCTCACCGATACCTTCTCCCCTTAAGAAAGTTTCTTCGTACATAAAAAGAGGAACATCCGCTCCTAACTGAGCGGCTAATGGCAGAAGCTCGTTTTTATTCTGATGAAATATATCACATAAAGCCAAAAGCGTATGGGCGGCATCGGAAGAACCGCCTCCCAAGCCGGCGCCGGTGGGCACATGTTTGTCTAGGAGCATGTCCACTTGTGCGGTTAGGTGAAAATATTCTAAAAATTTGCGAGCTGCCCGGCAGACCAAGTTGCTTTCATCTGCTTTTAGATATCGGCCCACAGGGCCCGTAAGGGTAAGTGAGAGTTTTGTAGCCGAAGTCGGTTCAACGGATATAGTAAGCGTGTCACCCACGCTTATTTTAGCAAACAAAGTAGCCAATTCATGATAGCCGTTGGGCCTTCGACCGGTTACTTCTAAAAACAGATTGAGTTTAGCGGGGCAAAAACGGGTGATTTTCATTTTTTTCTCCGTTCCGTATTATGCACCAAGGTACCCCAATGAAATTCTTGGCTGGTCATCAATTCTCCTTGTTCATTATAAACGTTGCGGTGCCCTTCCAACAATCCGTCAGTATAAAATTCTTCCAAATAAACTTTTCCATTTGGGAAAAAGCACAATCTTTCCCCGTCTAAACGGCCGTTGGTATAGTTTTCGCGGTACCAGAGTTGCCCCTGCGGCAAGAAAAATTCTCGCTTTCCATTCAATTTTCCGTCCGCATAATTTTCTTCACTTTCTTTATTTCCGTTAGCATAGTAGCAAACACGAGGACCGTTTAAATGTCCGTTTTTATAGAATTCCCGACAGCGCAGCGTACCATCTTGTTGGGTAAGAGTGCGTTCTCCGTGTAAACGGGAGTTTTTATAGCAACAGGTAGCCGTCAATTGTCCTTTTTCCGTAAAAGTTTGATAAGAGGCTGGGCCATGTAAAAAACCGTTTTCGTACATTTCCTGCAAGAGGATCTTTCCATCATCTGTGTAACGGATAAGTTCTCCGTTGAGCCGATTATCTTTGTAATGGGCAACTGTAATCACTTGGTCTTTTTCATTAAATTCTTTTACTTCGCCATCCGGAATGTTTCCTAATACTTCCAGAGAAGCCCCGTTAGAGGATATAGTTTCTTCGGCCACTTCTTGGCCGTTACAATAAAAAGAATGGGTACCTTTGGAAGATTTGAGAGTTGTTCCTTCATGACGTGGCGTGGAAGGAGCCGATTGCGTAGCCGGGGTGGTTTCATGAATTTGTTGAAGCACCCCCTCTTTGTATTCTTCGCTAAAAGAAACGGAGCCATCTGTTAAATTTATCATTTCCAGTTTGCCATGCAGTTTACCATTTTCAAAGTGTTTGACCGTAGCAGAGGATACTGAAAATTCAGTTACTTCTCCATTGGGAATAGAACCTGTAGCATGTACAACATTTTGTTCCCGGTCTACGAACTCTTTGGCTACAGGAGTAGCTTGGTAGTATGTGCGGTCACTGGGTGTAGTGATACAAATAATTTTATTTTGCATAGGGCTTTTTACCTTCCTGATGATATGCTAAATTGTAGCACATTTCGTTGAATAATTCTTTATAAAGTCGCCTATCAAATAATACGAAAATTACTTGACAAGATCCTTTGCACTTGATACCCTTTGAGTAGAAACTATTGTAGGGGGACGTTTATGAGCGAAGTAATTGTAACAGATGCTAATTTTGAAGAGGAAGTACTGACTTATAAAGGGGCGGTAATGGTGGATTTTTGGGCCACTTGGTGTGGGCCTTGCCGTATGTTAGCTCCGGTGGTAGAAGAATTAGCTGCCGATTATGCAGGAAAAGTGAAAGTCTGCAAATTGGATACGGATCAAGGGCCTGATACCAGTGCAAAATATCGCATTACGTCCGTTCCTACAATTCTATTCTTTAAGGATGGGCAAGTTGTTGCGCAGGCTGTTGGATTGCAATCCAAGGCGGCTTTGCAAGAAAAATTGAATGCTTTACTCTAAAATACAATTTCGCTCCGGTTTCGGCCGGAGCGGTTGCATTTGGCCCACCTTACACACATAACCATGAGTGAATTTTCTCCCCAATTTTTTCTGATAGATGCGCATAATTTTTTACACCGTAACTATCACGCTCTTCCTAAACTGACGACGTCTGCCGGTTTGGAGGTGGGGGCGTTGTACGGCTTTGTACGGTGGCTACTTAAAATGTTGAAAGAACATCACCCGGCCTATGTGGCAGTATGTTTTGATTCACCGGGAGGATGTGCCCGCCGAAAAGCACTATGGCCTGCTTATAAGGGTACTCGTAAAAAACCGGATGATGCTTTAATCAGCCAACTTAACTTGGCACGTGATTTGGTGGCGCGTTTGGGGTTGGCCGTGGTGGCAAAGCCGGGAATTGAAGCGGACGATTTAATGGCTTTTTTGGCTAAACAGGCAGCCGGGCAACAAGTGTCAAGTGTACTCGTTACAACAGATAAAGATGTTTACCAATTTCTTACCGATCGAATACACATTTGGCCGGCTGGCGGTAAAGATGGTTTTAAAGGACCGCAAGCGGCTAAAGATAAATTCGGCGTGGAAACCTCCTTTTTGCCGGATTATTTTGCTATTGTGGGGGATGCCTCAGACAATATCCCGGGAGTAAAAGGCGTGGGTCCCAAAAGTGCGGTGGAATTAATTGAAAAATTCGGTCATTTAGAAGATATTTTACGGGCTGCACATAATGATAACCCGGATATTAAACCTTCTTTGGCACAAAAAATACTTGCCCACGAAGGTGAGGCATTACTTTCCAAACAATTAGTAGTGTTTGATAGTAATCTAAATATGTCGTTTAATTTGCAGGATTATTGTGTGCGTATGCCCCAACGCCAGACTTTGGCTGACTTATTTGCACAATATGAATTTAAAAATTTATTAGATTATGTAACCCAACCTACAACGGTAGCATGTCCGCCAATGGAATCAGTTCTCGACATCATAGAAATTCCGCTTTCCCAGGCATTGGAGAAAGCTGTTTCAAGTAAGCGTATTTTTCTACATGCCCAAGAGGAATATTTGCTACTGGGATTAAGTGAGCAGGAGTTGGCACTTGTTCCCCTGGCACAGGTAGAACCCTGGGAGTTAGATGCTGTTAAAAAGTTAGTGCAAAATGATGCTATAGAAAAGTCCGGCTATGACTTAAAATTAACGTTGCGTGAACTAGATATTAACGTGGATGGACAATTTTTAAATTGTTTTGACGGGCGGCTAGCCCGGTATTTGTTAAATCCATCGGATGATTTAAGTTTTTCTGGAGCTTGTGCCGAGTATTTTTCTACCCGTATCCATGAAGAAGATCCGCAAGAGTTGTTGCGGGCATATAATCGGTTTGGTTGGAAATTACAAGAAGTACTAACACAAAAACTGAAGGAAAGCGGCCAATATGAATTGTACCGTACGTTGGAACTTCCGTTGATGTCGGTATTATCTGCCATGGAATTTACCGGATTGCGGGTGGATCCGGGTTGGTTGGAAAGTTTTAAAGTATTGTTAGAACAAGAAATGGAACAACTTCAAAAATCTATTGATACACGGGCAGGATATACCGTCAATATTAACTCGACTAAACAATTGGGAGAGTTGCTTTTTGAACAAATGCAGATTCCACCTATTAAGCGTACTAAGACCGGATATTCTACGGATGAAGAAGTGCTGGAGCAAATTGCCCAGACCTACCCTATTGCGCGTGAAATTCTGGATTACCGTGCCAATGCTAAATTGAAGTCTACTTATGTGGATAATCTGCTTTTGATGGAAGACGAAGAACACAAAGTCCATTCGTATTTGGATCAAACCGGTACGGTGACTGGGCGGCTGTCCAGTTCAAGCCCGAATTTGCAAAATATTCCCGTCCGTACGGAAAAAGGGCGTTTGCTGCGCAAAGCGTTTTGTGCTGCTCCGGGAAATATGATGCTTAGCGTAGACTATTCACAAATCGATTTACGCGTACTTGCGCATGAAAGCCAGGATCCCGTGCTTATCCAAGCATTTCTGGATGGAGGGGATATCCATACACAAACGGCTTCTCAGGTCTTTGGCGTAATGCCACTTATGGTAACCCCTGAGATGCGCTCTAGTGCAAAAGCCATCAATTTTGGTATCATTTATGGACAGGGTCCTATGGGGCTTTCCCAAGCGCTGGGTATTTCCATGCGCGAAGCCAAAGAATATATAGACAATTATTTCAAGAATTTCCGTGTGGTGCGGCAGTGGATTGATGAGAATATTTCCGCCGCCCGTAAAAATGGATATGTGAAAACCATGTTAGGGCATGTACGCTATTTGCCGGAATTTAACATGGGAATCGGTTCCTTATCTTCTTTTGCGCAACGCGCCGCTATCAATACAATCGTACAGGGTGGTTCGGCAGATATCATTAAGAAAGCCATGATAGATGTTTTTCAGGCGTATCGTAATACTTCTGTGCAGATGACCATGCAAGTACATGATGAATTAATTTTTGAGGTTCCGCGAGATTCGTTATTGCAAACTGCCGGACGTATTAAAACCATCATGCAGCAGGCGGTTGAGCTACGTGTTCCGCTTATTGCGGCTGCCAAAGCAGGAGCGAACTGGTACGACATGGAAAAAATTTCACTATGACAACGCGGCAATTCCCTAAATATTTAATAGGACTGACCGGCAGTATCGCGAGTGGAAAAAGCGTAGTGTTAGCTGGTTTTGCTGCACTGGGAGCCTATACAATTAGTGCCGATGAATTGGTACACGAATTGTACCAACGTCAACGCGTCAGACAGCAACTAGAACGGTGGTTTGGTTCAGCCGACCGGGCAACGGTGGCCAAAGCCGTATTTAACTCGTCTGTTGCTCGTAAACAGGTAGAACAGTTTTTACATCCGCAAGTATGGCAGTTGGCAT
>CACYBL010000049.1 GCA_902772695.1 uncultured Elusimicrobium sp. | reverse complement strand
CACCACTACCAACAATTCTATGAGTGTAAATCCCTTTGTATTTCCATTTTCTTTTACCATGTGTACCCCTCCGCTGGGCCAGATAGAGAGATGGTAGCAAAAAAAAAAACGAAGTCAAGCTCTTTCTTTTTCTTAAACCAAACAACCAAAAATAAATTTGCTACAATACCTCTATGCAAGTAAAAATAAATATAGATGGCGGTTCCCGCGGAAACCCGGGCCCGGGGGCAGCGGCATACGTAATTTGCAATTTACAAGGCAAGATATTGGCCCAAGAAGGGTACTTTATGGAGCATTGTACCAATAACCAGGCCGAATATACAGCCCTTAAACTTGCCCTTATCAAAGCCAAAGAGCTTAAGGCCACGGAATTATTCATTGAATCGGACTCGCTGTTACTTGTTAAACAATTTTTAGGGGAATATAAAATCAAAAATCCGGATTTAGCTCACCGGATGGAAATTATTCGCCAGCTAGCAACACCGTTTACTATTCACATCAAACACGTCTTGCGGGAATTTAATAAAGCCCCCGATGCACTGGCTAACAAAGCCATGGATGCCAAACAATCGTTGGGATTTAATCCTATTGTTCATTTACCTGAAGATATGGATATCATTGCACCGACCCAAGATAATTCCTGTGTCAACGGCGTAGAAGTAAAACCCGTCAAACGTAAAACAACTGCCAAAAAAACGTTGCCGCAACAACCGGATTTATTCAACGATTTTTAATTTGCTACAATTTATAAAGATGGCCCAGATAACCGCTCCCGTTTCAATGCACGGGGGAGGAACTTCCGGACTCCGCACGGCAATGCGCCACCCGAAAGGGTGGGCGGATAGGATTTGCGCCTGTCCGACGGAAAGTGCCGCAGAAAACAAACCGCCCGCAAGGGTAAGGGTGAAAAGGTGCGGTAAGAGCGCACCGCGCGTTTGGTAACAAACGCGGCAAGGTAAACCCCGCATGGAGCAAGGCCAAGCCGGTTCACACGCTGCCCGCGTTCGTAACCAAGTAGGCCGCTTAGAGTAATGGTTATCCGGCCCGCAAGGGCTGACAGAATCTGGGGTACGGGCCATCTATCATAAAAAAACACCTGCCTTTTAGACAGGTGTTTTTTACAATAAAGAGATTTCTAATGCCCGGAAGTCGGTTGGGCCGCCACAAAGGTTTTAGGCAACGTAAACCAAAACACGGCTCCTTGCCCTAGCCCAGCACTCTCTACTCCGATTTCACCGCCGTGAGCACGCACAATCTCTTGGGCAATGGATAACCCTAACCCCCAACCTTGTTTTTTCAAATTACGGTCGTTATCAGATTGGTGAAATTTTTGAAAAATCTTTTCTTTTTCTGTATGCAAAATGCCTGGCCCGTTGTCTGATACTCGGCAAGCCAGTTTTTCATCATCTGCATAAAAACCGATTTCCACCCGGCCTCCCTGCGGAGCGAATTTAATAGCATTCCCTATTAAATTATTCAATACCTGCGATATCCGGAACCGGTCCGCTACTATTGTGACCTCTTGCGGAAAATCATATTTCTGAAGAAAAATCCCTTTCTTTTGAGCATTCACGGCTTGCAGAGCTACCACATCCGTCACCAAAGTATTGAAACTAAAAGGTTGCCCATCCATTTTGAACCGGCCGGATTCGATCATAGAAATATCCATTAAATCCGTCATCAACATATTCATATTATCCGTTGCCTTCAGAATATTGTTTAAAGCAAGTTGGTCATTATCT
Organism: uncultured Elusimicrobium sp.; assembly: GCA_902772695.1. Lineage (GTDB taxonomy): Bacteria > Elusimicrobiota > Elusimicrobia > Elusimicrobiales > Elusimicrobiaceae > Avelusimicrobium. Next base: position 3,407 of record CACYBL010000049.1, on the reverse strand, counting down.
CCCCCCCCTTGTGGGCTATCCATCATCAAGATAGAGGCAAACCCTTGAATAGAAGAAAGCGGCTGGCGCAAGTCGTGCGCTACGATAGACATAAATTTAGAACGAATCTCATTGAGCCGTGTCAATTCCTGGTTAGATAAGCGCAACTTATTTACCATTCCTTCTAAGGCACTTACTTTGCCGGACAACTGCATCTGCAAAGAAGCAATTTGTTGTTGGTAATTATGTTCCGCCTTCATGATGGTACGGTTCATCTTACGCAGAACAAACTTCTTTGTCACCCAATACGTCAAAAGCGATAAAGCTGACGATATAATAACAGCATACACAACCACTTGTTGCCATGGCATATATTTACTCTCCTCTATTTTACGCGCAAAGGAACACCTAACGTTTGTTCCAGCGTGGCACGCGAAATGGCTCCTTCCCGGAGCAACAACGGATCCGCCATCAAATCCACCACACTGGATGCTTGCGGGCTAAGTGTACCAGACAAAAAAATATAATCTACTTTCCCGTCAAATGTATCTAATAAAATTTTCTCATCCGTAATTACCGCTTGCCCATGCAAGTTGGCACTTGTACAGGCCATCGGCACGGACATGGCTTGCAGAAATTGTACCAAAAATGGATTCCCCGGTACCCGGAAACCTAGTCCCGCAAACCCGCGGGCGAGTGATTTCCCCGCCGGAGCAGGAGGCAAAATCATGGTCAATGCTCCGGGCCAAAAACAGGTGGCTAATTTTTCAGCTTGGGGGCCAAAGATGGCTGCTTGTCGGACTTGTGCCGAATTTCCAGCCAATAGCTGTAACGGACTGGTGGCGGGACGTTTTTTTAGTGCGTAAATAGAGTGAATACTCTCTTCTTGATAAGCCCCCGTACCAATACCATACACCGTATCCGTGGGCAAAACGGCCACCGCCCCGCATTCTACTGCACGGGCCAACCGGATTATTTCATCTGCCTGTAAATCAGATACTTTAAAAACACGGGTTTGGATCATCTTCTTCCTCTTGGTTTTTTACAGCCGGTCTATCTATAATTAGCACAAATTCTCCCTGCACTTTAGGGCGTGCGGACAGGACTTGGATTAACTCGCTTACACGGCCGCGCAACCATTCTTCGTACACTTTAGACAATTCTCTTGCTATGACAACCGGAGTATCTTCACCTAATGTCTTAGAAATTAACTCTAACATTTTCAATACCCGGTACGGCGATTCATAAAGTACGACCGGCACATTTAACCCATACGCTTGGGCAATTAATTTAGCAGCTTTGCCGGGCTTGCGGGGCAAAAAACCCAAAAAGGAGAAAGCTCCTCCCGTAATACCGGCTCCAGCTAAAGCACATGCCACGGCGCTGGGCCCCGGTAATGAAGAAATTTTAACTCCGGCAGCCAATGCTTCTTTGACCAGTTTCCATCCCGGGTCGGAAATACAAGGCGTTCCACAATCTGACACAAGAGCTGCCGTTTTACCGCTCACCAGTATTTCCACACAACGGCGGACAGAGCGATCCTCGTTTTCGTTATACCGAATCGTCGGCTTAGCAAGCGCGAAATGAGAAAGCAAGATCTGTGTACGTCGGGTATCTTCGCACAGAATCACATCCGCACTTTTGAGCACTTCTAGAGCGCGCAACGTAATATCCTGTAAATTGCCAATAGGCGTAGGTACAATATACAACATAGATAAAGTATATAAAATAATAACGAAAACTTGGATGTATTTAGTATAATATATAATTGTTGTAAATCATCTCATATAAAGGATAAAAGGAACTAAAAAAGGAAATGTCTAGAATTCTGTCTAAAATCAAACTCAATACCTTCGCCATTATTTTGTCTATTTTGGCAATTGTAGCAGCGTTAACGTGGGTGGTCCCCTCGGGTTCGTATGACCGAACCGAAATAGACGGCCGCCAAGTCGTTATCGCCGGGACTTACCACCGAGTAGCTTCTGCTCCACAAGGTATATTTGATTTATTACAAGCCCCCATACAAGGGTTTGCCAAAACAGCTGAAGTAATTGTATTTTTACTCATCATTGGCGGGGTGCTTAGCGTAGTGGAAAAAACAGGGGCCATTGCCGCAGGTATTCAAGCTGCCAGTGGCTTTTTCGGACGGAATCCCAAATTGAGATTTTTGTTCATTCCCTTGGGCGTGATTGTATTTTCACTCTGCGGAGCTACTTTCGGCATGTGTGAAGAAGCCCTCATTTTTGTACCCATCTTTATCCCATTGGCTCTTTCGTTAGGATATGACTCCGCCTTAGGAACGGCCATTCCCTTTGTGGGAGCCGGCGTAGGATTCGCCGCGGCGTTCACCAATCCCTTTACGGTAGGAATTGCACAAGGAATTGCACAAGTTCCGCTTTATTCCGGCTTAGGGTACCGCTTAGTTATCTGGGCAATCTGCACAACCGTCATTATCACTTGGTTGTGTTGGTATGCGCACCGAATAAAAAAAGATCCTTCCAAGAGCTTGACTTATGAATTTGATTTGGAAAAACGCAAAGAATTAAAACTCAACAAAGAGGAAACCCATATGACAAAACGTCAAAAATGGGTACTCTTGGCTTTTGGATTGGGTATGATTGGTTTAATTGCGGGCGTATTAAAACCGCAACTTTGTTCTTTTATCCACCGGACATGGGGGCTAGATTTAATGACCATGCTTCACTTAGAAGATACCGGTTGGTATATTACTGAAATCGCCGCCTGGTTCCTGGGAGTAGGATTTTTGTGCGGTTTTTTAGGCAAGATGAATATGCAAAAATTTTCCGACTCTTTCTTTGATGGTGTGCGTAGCATGGCAGAAATTGCTATGTTACTGTGTTTTGCTCAAGCAATCGTTATTGTAGCCAACAACGGGCATATCCTGGACACACTTCTGGAAACAATGTCCAGCGCAATTAAACATTTGCATCCTGTCTGTGCATCCTGGGCCGCTATGGTACTGCAAACCGTAATTGATTTCTTTATTCCGTCTGGCTCCAGCAAAGCCGTATTAACTATGCCTATTTTGGCTCCGCTGGCGGATTTGATCGGCATCACCCGCCAAACCATGGTATTGGCTTTCCAATTGGGCGGAAGCTGGATGAATATGGTTTTACCGACTGATCCCGTTACTATTGCTTCTATCGGTTTTGCGCGCATTGCATATCCCAAATGGTTAAAATGGATGTTGCCGCTATTGATTACCATGTATTTATTATCCTTCCTATTGTTAATTCCTCCTTATTTGATGAAATGGCAATAGCCCCAACCAATTGTATTATTTAGTAAAATAGAGGGAGTCCTTACAAAGGGCTCCCTTTCTTATGTTAAACGAATTAAAAACAATTTCTTATTTTACTTGGCTGGATTGGGCTGTGCTCTTAGCAATTATATTGGCTACGGCCTTG